>CAYSGC010000128.1:0-8541 GCA_964430145.1 uncultured Fusobacteriaceae bacterium
TTATCCTTGAACTAGTAAATGTTATAAGAGCAGAAGTCAATAATTCAAATCTTGGCGTGGCTGTTTTTGTAAAATTGGATTTCTATTCATTTATGGAAGCTACAGTGAAACTACTTTTTTTATGATCTCTACTTCGTAATTCGTATTTTTGCGAACTTAAAAAACCGCCAATATTGGCGGTTTCTTTATTCTATTTACTTTCCTGACCTCTACTCATATTCTCCAGATCTATATGAAAATTCGAGTAGATCTCTTGGTTATTTCTACCTAGCTCCCTTTCCCTAGATAACATCACCTGATCCTCATACCTTACACTTTCAACGGGCTGAAGCTCCGACTTCTCTCTATACTCATAGTCTCTTCCAAAGGATAATCCGCTTACAACTAACATACTTAATAATATTATTTTCTTCATGCTCTCATCTCCTCCTAACAATTTATCTTATTCAAAACTATCCAAATCTAAAATTACTTTCTGTTTTTTCCCTGACCTGGAGCTTCCTCTCTGAATCTGTGATGCCCATTCTTCTGTCCTTGGGTCATTCTTGTCTGGATGTTTCTATACTGTCCCATACCCTCTGTTCCAGCCTCATAGGCGGTTTTATTCCCCCTGCTTACATAGGTATCGCATACTTTGTCTCCATTCTTATCCACAAAATTAGGTCCTGCTGCAAATAAGCTTGCTCCAACTGCTAAGGTCATAATTCCAATCATCATTTTTTTCATACCTAGTCACACTCCTTTATTCTTTATTGATATCTAAAATTCCATAAATTATTTTTGCAACCTGTCTCCGCTCCCTCTTTTCTTATTTAAAGAATAACTTACCAGAATGGCAAAATTGTGACAGTCATATGAAAGTTTAACTTCTGTGTCTTCTCCCTTAATCTTCCTTGGAATAAACCTTTAAATTAAAAGAAGGGCTATAAATTTATAGTAAAAATTGAATATGAAACTTTCATTGTAATTAGAGATTTTTTATGCTTTTAAAAAGCTATAAGTATCTGATAGCTTAAGGTAAAAAGCAACGTGTGGGTGCATCCTAATAATCACTTGGAATACGAATGACTTCACATAATTTTTTTATAAATTCTATACTTTTCTTAACAATTAAAAAGCCCAGGAATAATTTTCCTGGGCTTCATCATTTACTCTCCTTAAAGATCTTCCTCTATTATTTCTTTCGTTAATTTCAATGCATCGTATATATAGTCCTCGACCACTCTTTCAACTATCTTTAAATTTAATGATTGGTAATCATGTACTGCTATATTCCTAAAACCCACCATTCCTTGGAGTCTTCCACTCAATTCTACTGAGATAATCTTATTATCCTCCAAAATTTGAAAGCTGTCCTTACTTGTCTGAGGAACTCCTAATCTCTTCTTTCTAATACAGTGCGTTGCAATATCTATACAGGCTTCACAGAGCCTTTGAACATTTAGAATGATCGAATCTTGTCTTCTAAAATCTTCCAAATTTTTAGGGTTATTCTCATACTCTTCATTTATCCTTTTTATGCACCTTTTAATGGTTTCACTTTTGTTAATAATAATATCATCAATCATAATTCCACTCCATAATTTTCAATTATTTTTTTTCTTTCTTCATTTAACCTTGAATATTTTTTGAAAACAAGCAACTCAAATTTTTCTCTTTCAATAGCACTCTTCTCAAAGATAACTTTACCATTTTCTATTACCTCTTTTTGAAATACTGTAGAAGACTGCTTGAGTTGGACTAAATCTACTTCTCTTTTTATTCTTTTACTTATATTCTGAGCTTTTAAAAAAAAATCAAAAGAATCATAATCTTTTAAAGAATAAACTGCTATATCTACATCACTGCTCTGGGTTGCTTCTCCCTTTGCATAAGATCCAAAAATATAAACTATCTCCTTCTCTATTTCTGAAAGCTCTTCTAAAATTATATCTTTAATTTCTTTCATTTATCTCATCTCCACTAGGCGTCATTTCTACTATAATTATAACATAGAAAGCATACATTAAAAAACAGTACCTTATAATAACTTATAAAAGTTAAATTACTAAAAATAAAAATATTAGCAGCAGATATCAGTGGGATACTGTATTTGAAGACAGAGACTTCTTTAAGGGGGGAGTAGGAGGCCAAGGTCTATATATCTCGCCTGATAAGGATATTGTTATAGCCCAGTTTGCAAATGGAACTGAACACCATGAAGAAACAATGGCACATGTGATAGCTAAAAATCTTTAAAGCTGAAAATTAAGAAGCTGTATTGTTCAGTCGTTCTAATTAAATATTTCCAACGACCACCTCCTTTAGAAGGCTCCTTATCTGACCTTTAAAAACATGCTAAAAAAATGGATTCAGAAGATTAGCAGCTGGGAAAAGATACTTAGAATGCTTGTAATGATTTATCCTGAAAACATGGATAAATATTTAATTTAAAAAGAGCCCCAGCTGGGGCTCCTATTAATGTTAGGAATCTAATTACACGTAATTTGGATAAGTCCCGACCTGTGACTTATTTTTTTCCTTGTATATTGCTTTCAGATCTTCAAATGATATAATTTCTATTCTTTTACCATTTTTTTTTATAATATTTTTATTTTCTAATAAGTCTAAAATTCTATACAAAGAACTTCTGTCACACTTTAAAAGACTTGCAAAAGTAAAGTAGTTTGCGACAACATAAACTCCATCTTTCGAGTGAGAATAAATGATATATGCAATAAACTCTTCTAATGTAAGGACACTTCTAAAGTAATTTTCTTCAACCAATCTTGGAAAGTGTTCAAGGTTTCTTTTTAGAATTAATCTCAAAAATTTATTATTTTCCATTAGCTTCTCTATTTTGCTCTTTTTTATACTGTAAAGCATTGTATTCTTTGAGAAGGTCACAAAGTAATCATTTAGAAAATCATATCCCCCAAGAAATCCTCCGATCTTAAAATCATTAGGATATATTCGCGCAACAAGGTGATTTTTTCCTAATTTATCAGGATAGTAGACATCAAAATATCCTTCCACAAGGAGATAATATTCAAATTTTTCATACAATTCCCTTATTTTTAAATGTTTAATTTTTTTAACATCAACATAAAAAATATCTTTTTCACCTATAAATTCTGAAAATCCACTTTCAAAAAGATATTTTCTTAATTTATTCAAATAAATCACCTCTTAATTTTATCAAAATTCTTACAACGTGATATTATCATAGGGCTTAAAAAAATTAAATGACACGAGACGCAAGTTATTAATAATTACAATTCTCCAGGTACAATCCAGAAGAGTAGTTAGAGAACTGATTCTCATTTAACTTGAAATAAAGCTTTCTTAGCGATGCCAGTATAAACATCATCACTTCTAATTGGAACTATATAATAAAACTTTATTTTTAGAAGCAATTTTTTTAAAGTATTTTTAAAATAGAAGATACATCCTGAAGAAAGTCATAAACGCACTCTCTTTCTGTTTATTCCTTTTATCATAAACCTACAAATCTAATATATCTATTACTTAGGTTTTTTACCACACGTACTTACGTATTCTCCAAAGAAATCTATGTAAGGAAACCATCATTTTATTTATTCGTGCCACAAACTTTAGAAGAAAATCTATTTTTGTTCTTTTTTCATTTTCTTATAATTAATGTTTGAAGTTAACTCAGGGTAACATTGTATAATTAAAACCATGAGAAGTTACTATATTTCGAATCTCACAATATATGCCTACAATAATTTACGCTTTTTAAAAATATAAATATAGAGGAGAGAAAAATTATTATGAAAAAGTCATTAGTTATAATTGCTGCACTAGGAATCATTGTTACTTCAGCAGAGGCAGCACAGGGGGACCTGTCATTCATTCCAAAGCTTAAGATGGGAAGGGAAACAACTACAGGAGATATCGGAAATGTCTATGGTGGGGAAATAGATGTTTTATATGGTGTTACAAACAATTTAGAGGTCGGTTTCAATATGGGGTACAACGCATATGATTTAGATATTTCAATGGAGATGGAAAGTACTGATGAGAAGGAAAACTTCAAAGATTTAAATACTCTTTCATTAGCAGGTGTAATCAGATACAACTTCAATGAGATAAATGGAATGAAACCATTTGTATCTGCTAAAGGTGGATGGCTATGGGGAGACACTTCTATTGATGCTACTCTTTTAGATAGTGATGGAAGTTTCCTGGTTAAAGAGGAATACGAAATCGAAGGTAAGTGGATAGCCGGCATTGCCACAGGAATCGAATACAATAACTTCAATGCAGAATTAGGATTTGAGTTGAGTAAGTTTGAGGCGAAAGGTAGTGCCAAAGAATTTGATGGCTCTAAATACAGTGATTCCGACACAAATAAGTTGAGAACTGTTTATCTTGCCGTTGGTTACAGATTCTAACATTTAATAAATAAATTATCACTCAAGCGAACCTACATAATATCTATTAATAGAATAGTTCTCAAAAGAAGCTGTTCGTAAATTTACTAAGGAGAGAGTTTTTATGAAAAAAATTAATAAGTTATTTGTTCTGCTACTGTTACTTATCGTTACTGGTTGCAGCAGCGTTATTGCTACAAGAAGTACCTTTGATATTGCTGCTACAGAATTAAATCAGCATGAAGTCCTCAATATAGTTGAAGACATCCTTAAGGAAGAAGGAATGATAGTGGCAAATCTTGAAGACAAAGGCGGATACAAAGTCGTTAAAGCAAGCGAGGTTATAAACGATGAAAAGGGCAAAACCGCTACAGATATGGCCATGGGGATAGCTATAGATTATTTCATTGGCCACGATGAATTCAGGCTTTTCTTTGTGCTTGATGAGGGTAAGATGTATCTCTACGGTACTCAGAGAAGAGTCAAGGATAAGATCTTCACAAAGACCTATGAATACGTAAATATGGATATGGATTATGGAAATGCTTCTCTTATGAAAATGAACAAGATATCTGCTAAAATAAAAGAGGGTATCGGAATGAAGGGAAGGGTATGGAATACCACTGGAAAAGGTCTTGGATCCAAATATGGTGTAAATTAAATCTATTTCTTTACAGAGAGCTTCTTTTAAAAGAAGCTCTCTTTTTATTGTATAAAAAAGCCTTGGATTTTATCCTAAGGCTTTTATAATTTTACTCTAAACATAAATTTAAATAATTCTGTTTTTCTCTTTATTGGGTTTATATAGAACGAGATATATTTATTTCTAATCCCTATTCCTCCAAACCCAGATCTAATCTTACTTTTTGCATTTTTCTCTTTACAGTATCATTATCTACAAGGTTAATATCCCCCTTTACATTGGCCATCATTAGCCCTTTCTCAAAAGCGTTTAGCCTATCTGATAGAATCTTAGCTAGTGAAGGTGGAATGGTCTCAGAAACGCTCTTACCTATCCTTAGAAACAATGGTACAGGTAGAAGCCAACCTATTAAAAATGTAGCCAGAGGTAAAATTAAATTTAAATTCTCTTTTATTAAATCAAACACACTATCACTCTCCTAATCATTAATCTGAAAATGTGGCCAGTCCTTAAACGATTTCCAGTGCCCACCATAGCTGCAATTATATCCCAACAACTGTCCTACTCTTAGGAGTTCCTCTCCTATCTTCTCAAATCGCTCTGCATCATTCCAATCACCGTCAAAAGGATAGGGAATAAAATCTATTGCTTTTCCTGTCTGATGATATGACTTCTTCTTTACCCCATCACAATTAGTCACTATATTTCCTGCTTTGGTTCTTCCCTGAGCATAAAGGGCTTGTTGCTCCTGCTTAGTTCTGAATCCATGGGTAATCGTAAAATCTACATTCCCTTCAGCCAAAGTAGCCCCTATAATAACCGCGAGCCTAGGGTCTATATTCTTTATACACTTATTACTTCTACTGCCTAATCTATTCATTTCAATCTCTCCTTTAGCAGCTCAATGGCCAACTTTAAATACTCCTTAATATCCTTGTGTTCCTTTGAATGACCGGATTGATAGATCCCGAAATCCTCCTTATCCAACTTCTTCTTATCAAGAAATCTTTCAACACTGGATATTTCCGCTTTAATCTTCCCCTGCTCCCTCCAGAGATAGAAGAAAAGAAGAAATAACATCGCTATAAGCCCTTGTATTGGATTCTTTAGTATCAACTCTATTATAGATACCATCTACTCCCCCTTATAATAGTAATCGATCTTAGAAGGTCTCTCAGGGTATGACTCTTCTATAGGGACTTCAATATCAGAGTAGTTATTGGGGATGTCCTTCCAGGTTTCATACCAGATATCAACATCCTCTTTCTCTTCTGGGGTCAAAACATCTCTTCCAACTGCTACCTTGGCATCTAGAATATCAAGGGCATATAATTCAGCTTCTCGTTGGGATCTGGCTTTGTCTTTTTCGCTTTCCAGAGTTACTATACCCTCTGATATGTAATCCTCCCTGGTCTTCTCTACAATTTCTCCTTCTACAACCTTTTGGGTATATGGATTATATTCCACAATCTTTCCATCAATTAAGATCTCATTGTCATATAAAGCTCTCTGACCCCTTCTAAGCTTCTCCTCATCAGTTGCCTCCCTTATAGTATCTGTTTCCTCCTGGTAGGTTATAAAATGTGGTATATCTTCTCCTGTAAACTCTATTGCAGTGCCTTTAAAGTATTCCTTGTAATTATCTTTTCTCTCTTCCGAAACAAGAAATACTAAGGTTATTCCCTCCTTAGCCTTCTCTCTATCTAAATAAAAGTATTTCATTAAGCTGTCCTCCTCCAGATATTCACCGCTCTGTATGGGTTCAATATATTAAAACTGTTTCCAGACCCCGTGTTGCCTGTTGTTCCTGATACTGCATGGGAATGATTTCCTGTTGAGTTAGTTCCTGGTGACTGATAGTCTGTATAAGGTGCTGCACTTCCAGTACTTTGTCCTCCTTCACTCTCCATTATTTGACCTTTAGGGGATGTTCTGTATAGAGTGTTGTTTCCTGTGTGACCAGCAAACCTGTTTGTTTCTGTACCTATAGCTTGAGCACTCCCTCCTCCACCGTATACTCCATGATAGTGCTTTGGTTGAGTATGACTATGGTTATCGATTTTATGTCGATGTGAATTAACGGTATGAGAGTGTGCACCTGTTGTGCTTGTTGTTGCTGAAAAACTGTGTGTATGACCTGGAATATTAGCCAGGGCTAAGGTAATGCTTGCTGATCCCCCCTCTGATTTGAGCTGAAAGGAACCACCAGCACCTATTAGCACTCTTCCTTCAAGCTTCTCCCAGGTTGTCCCAGGCCATATTGCAGCAGGGTTACCCATTTCTTCAGTGATAAAGTATTGCTCCACTCTAATAGGACATCCAGTTATAGCTCCAAAATCATGTATATGGTTCCCCCGGGGGACCTCTTCCTCGCCTGTTCCATAGTTTTTATTAAAGGCGGTGTTCTTACTAAACTTATCTTCCTTACCAGCTAGTCCCTCAGTAAGATCCCTTATAGTTGCATAGACCTTGCTCTGATCTATCACAGCATTGACATTAGTAGCACTGGAAATATATGTTATAACGTCTTCTACCCTCTCCAGAACTCCTGCCCCTTCAGTCGGTATCAGATCCGGTGTATCTGTGTAGCAGTAAGAGTAGAGTATTTCTACCCCATCCTCTCCCCTGGCAAAGACCCCTATTTCCCTCAAGTAAGTATCTTCTGTTATCCCGCTGTTACTAAAGGCTGCCCTTACCCTGTAGCTGCCTCCTTCAAGTTTTGCGGTACTTGTTATGGCAAGCACCTTGAATGGCTCTATTAAGCCTGTAAGCTCTTCATAGTCACCATTGGGAACTCCCTTCCCCAGCTCTACTTTGGTGAAGGTAAGAGCCTCTCCACCTATAACAGCCCTTGCCAAGAGGTCTTTTCCCAAGTTGGTAAGGGTATTTCCCGTATATTTAGCCATTTAAACCTCCTATGTATTCCTCAACCTCTGATATAGCCTCTAAACTAAACGGGATCTCCTCAAAAAGAGATACGTGAGTGGTAATACCGTGGTAATTGGTTCCTTCCCACTGGTTACTTACAATAATTCCTTCCAGACGACTCCTCTCATTCTTAGTTATCTCTATAGCCTTATAGATCTCAGCCAGTTTATCTCCAGGAGGAGAGCTGGTTCCTACTATCTTAAAGTGATATGGCTCCATATCTGACTGCCACCACTCTAAAAGCTCAAAATCTCCATGGATATCCTGAACGGTCTTCTCCACAGCATAGCTGGTACCCTTGGTCTTCCTAACTATATAGGATGTTTCTACTAGCTTGGCCTTCACTCTCTTAGGTAGCGTCTGCTCATACCCCTCAGTCCTCCATTGATAAGCCAATTCATCCAGTACAGCTTCATTAAGGCTTTGAAAATCTCCATAGACAAAGAGGTTCCTTTCTCTTGCGTTGATCAGCTCCAGCTCCTCCTGGATAACCTTCATAATTAGGCAGATCTCCTCGTCCTCCTGCATAAAATACGGAAGCAGCTTAAGAATATCCAGGTTGTCTATCTTAATCATCTTCTATACCTCCATATA
>CAYSGC010000129.1:0-5244 GCA_964430145.1 uncultured Fusobacteriaceae bacterium
TTCCTGCCCACTACTACCCTGCATTCAAGAAGTATGACCACTTTGTAGGTAACTACGGAAATGCTTGGTGGAAGCAGAAGGAGGAGTTTGAAGCATTCAACGGTCCAATAGTATTTACTACTAACTGTATCGTTCCTCCGAAAAAAGGTGCAAAGTATGCAGATAAGGTATTCACTACAAATGCTGCAGGATTCCCAGGATGGGAGAGACTTCCCCTTTTAGAGGACGGAAGCAAGGACTTCTCAGCTGTTATAGAGCTTGCTAAGAAGTGTGCAGCTCCTACAGAGATCGAGACTGGAGAGATCGTTGGTGGATTTGCTCACAACCAGGTATTTGCTGTAGCAGACAAGGTTGTAGATGCTGTTAAGAGCGGAGCTATCAAAAAGTTCTTTGTAATGGCAGGTTGTGATGGTAGAATGAAATCAAGAGACTACTACACAGAGTTTGCTGAAAAGCTTCCTAAGGACACTGTAATTCTTACTGCTGGTTGCGCTAAGTATAAGTACAACAAGCTTCCACTGGGAGACATCGGTGGAATTCCTAGAGTATTAGATGCAGGGCAGTGTAACGACTCATACTCACTGGCTCTTATCGCTCTTAAACTAAAGGAAGTATTTGAGCTTAACGATATCAATGAGCTGCCAATCGCATACAACATTGCTTGGTATGAGCAGAAGGCTGTAATTGTATTACTTGCTCTTCTTCACCTCGGTGTAAAGAATATTCACCTTGGACCAACTCTGCCTGCATTCCTTTCTCCAAATGTAGCTAATGTACTTGTGGACACATTCGGAATTGGTGGAATTACAAATGTAGACGATGATATCAAGATGTTCTTAGGTGAATAATCCCAAGTTACACAGGAGGTCACCATGGTAATGTCAAATTGCGACAAGAAGGGAACTCAAATCCTTATCGAGGAAAACGAGGATATGACTAACTTCAAGATCTATGAAAAAAAAGATAATCAGATGCTGCTTCTGGCTGAATTTTCTACCCCTGAGGAGGTAGAGGAGTACTTCAAAAAAATGGAGACTGAGAGACCAGATGAGGATATTGTACTGAGATTCATATAGCTATCTAAAGGATACTGCCTAGGGCAGTATCTTTTTTTTTATTTAAAAGGAAGATATAAAAAAGGTTGTATAAATTCTTTGTACGCTTTAATTTTTCTTATATTAAAAGGAGGGATTTTTTATGTCTATGTTTTGTTTCCAATGCCAAGAAGCCGCTGGTGGTAGAGGTTGTTCAGTTAGAGGTGTCTGTGGTAAAACCCCTGTAGAGGCAAAACTACAGGATCTTCTTATATATGCACTTAAGGGGATGGCTGTTTATACGTCTCTTTTAAGACCTACCGGGGGAGTAGAGGAAAGAATCGATTACTTTACACTTAACTCTCTCTTTATGACCATTACAAATTCTAACTTTGATGATGAAACTCTCTATGAACAGGTTAGAACTGCTGTGGAGATAAGAGATGAGCTTAAAGAAGCCTGTGATGAAAAGGGGCTTGTTCCCGATAAAAAGTATGACCACCTAATGGCACCGGCTAAAGACTTCAAGGATAAGAATGAGGTATTGGGAGCCCTTGCTGAAAAGGCCGGAGTAATGAGAAATAGCAATGAGGATATAAGATCCCTCAAAGAGATGATTACCTATGGTCTTAAGGGAATGTCCGCTTATACGGAACATGCTTATCATCTTGGATATAAAAATCCTGAAATCTCTGCCTTTATCGAAAAAGCTCTCCTTGCTGTAGAGGATTACTTCATCTCAGCAGAGGACCTTGTAGCTCTTACTCTGGAAGCTGGTAAGTTTGGAGTAGAGGCAATGGCTCTTCTGGATAAAGCCAACACCGAGACCTATGGTCACCCTGAGATTACAAAAGTAAATATCGGAGTAGGTAAAAATCCTGGTATTCTTATCTCTGGTCACGACCTGAGAGATATGGAGCAGCTCTTAGAGCAGACCCAAGGGACCGGAATAGATGTATATACCCATTCAGAGATGTTACCAGCCAATTCCTATCCAGCATTTAAAAAATATGATCACTTTATAGGGAACTATGGAAGCTCCTGGTGGCACCAGACAAAGGATTTTGTATCATTTAACGGTCCTATCCTCTTTACAAGTAACTGTATAGTTCCTTCCAGAGGAACTGATCTTCCGTACAAGAGCAGAGTCTTCACTACCAATTCATGTGGTCTGGCAGGATGTACCCATATAGCTAAAGACCCTGAAGGCAAGAAAGACTTCTCAGCTGTTATTGAAGCCGCTAAAAAATGCAGTGCCCCTGTGGAGATAGAGTCGGGAGAGATCATCGGAGGTTTCGCCCACAACCAGGTGATTGCTCTGGCAGACAAGGTTGTTGATGCAGTTAAATCTGGAGCTATTAAAAAGTTTGTTGTAATGGCCGGATGTGATGCGAGAATGCAGGACAGAAAGTACTATGAGGAGTTTGCAAAGGCTCTTCCTAAGGATACCGTTATCCTTACTGCAGGTTGTGCAAAATACAGATACAACAAACTGGATCTGGGGGACATCGGAGGTATTCCTAGAGTACTGGATGCTGGTCAGTGTAACGACTCATACTCCCTGGCTGTTATAGCAATGAAGCTTCAGGAGGTATTTGGTTTAGATGATATAAATGACCTTCCAATCGCTTATAATATTGCATGGTATGAGCAGAAGGCTGTAATTGTACTACTGGCTCTTCTATATCTTGGAGTTAAAAATATCCACCTCGGACCTACTCTCCCTGCATTCCTGTCACCTAATGTTGCAAGTGTTCTTGTAGAAAAATTCGGGATTGCAGGAGTTACAGACGTAGAAAACGATATGAAGATCTTTGGAATCAAGTAATAAAAAAGGGTGAAGAACTTCTTCACCCTTTTTCTATCTATTTTTTAAGGTCTATTTATTTAAAGCATCCTTTACAGCCTCTATATATCCCTCGCTTGTCCATGTAGCCCCTGCCACCATGTCCACATCTGTACTCTGACTGGAGATTATTGCCTCCTTCAGCTCCTCAAATGCAGGCTCTGCAATGGCCTTTGTATCTCCGTGGTAAGTTACCCATATATTGGTTATCTCATCTCCGTCCTTCTCGACTTCAACTACGATATCATCCAGGTAACCATCTCCTCTACCCTCGACTCCTCTGCCTTTTTCCACACTTTTCTCTTCCACAACCACTTCAGCTATCTCCAGCTCTATGCCAGCCTTGGCTGCAGCATCCTTCACCGCTTCCTTTATAGCATCTGAAGTATAGGTTGCTCCAGCTACATTGTCTACATTTAAGTGCTGCTCCTCTATTATTGCAGGTATTAACTCTGCAAAGGCAGGATCTGAGATACCAGCAGTTTCAGAGTGTGATATTACATTGATCGAGTCTATTCTGTCTCCGTCTATTGCCACAGAAAGCTTTACATCCCCCATGAATCCAGTTCCTACTCCCTCATGCTGAGGAAGAGCTGTAGCACTTTCATATACCCCTACTCCAATTCCAAAAGCTATAAAACCTATAACTGCTGCCTTTCTCACCTTATCTATCTTCTTCACGAGAAAACTCCCCCCATCCTTTTAGTGTTTACTTTTTATTTATCAGTTTATATTTTAACATATTTCACACAATCAGTACATTTATTTGATTATTTCAAATCTTAAGCCTAACTTAAAAGTTTGATATAAATTTATCATGCTCTTGTAGATTCTCTCTAAACCTTAAAAAAAGGAGAGTCCTAAGACTCTCCCTTTCTCTTAATTTATAACCTTCATCCTTCTGTCTATCCTTGTCTGGGTAACTCCCTCTTCCTCCACATACTTTCTGAGGATCTCATCAAGTCCCTCAAAGTTTCCTACCTGAGGTCTCTCCTTAAACATGAGGTAGTCATCTCCCCCAGCTGCCATGAAGTCGTTGGTAGCCAGAACATATTCCCTAGCGGGATCTATCTTCTCACCGGAATTTGTTTTTATCTCTACAACTCTGCTTCCTGCAGGCTTGCTCTCATCAAAGGTCACCCTTATTCCAGCCACATGTGGGAAAGCTCCCTTGGTAGCAGGGTAGTCGCTTATACCGTGTTCTATGGAATCTATTATATCCTGACCGCTTACCCTCTTGGTGATCACATAGTTTCCAAATGGAAGCACCGATATTATATCTCCTACCTTTATGGTTCCCTTCTCTATAGAGGCTCTTATTCCTCCTCCATTTGTAATTGCTATGTCAGCGCCGGTCTCCCAGAGCATAGAGTCTGTAATAAGGTTTCCTAGGTTGGTCTCCCCTCTTCTTACCTGCTCCCTCTCACCGTCAAGGGCCACAGGAGTAGTTCCTACCTCTACCTCGGTAATCTTCATCTGCTCCTGCTCTATCTCTCCTATGAGCTTTACAATCTCAGGGTCCTCTGGGATTCCTGGAATAACCCTGGTGCTGCTCTCCTTCACTACATTTACAACTTCCTTCTCCACAGGAATCATTATCTCATCGTTTACATAGATCTTATTGGGATCTCCTATACCTGTGTTAGCTTCCAGGATCACCGACATCGGTACATCGTAGTTGGCTGCTATCTTAGTGAGGGTATCCCCGGGCTTTATGGAGTATTTATCCACAGCGCTTATCCTCTGAGCTTCCTCTACCACTATCTCGCTCTTTTCGACCCTTCCCATGGCCTCAGCTTTTGTAATGAGTTTTGCTGCTACCTCCATTACTCCGTCGCTAACCCTTACCCTTACCACACCAAAGTTCTTGTCATACTCTCCAGTCTGAACTATCATGGTGTCATTTACTACCATTCCGTTTTTAAGATCTGTATGGCTGTGACCATCCACAAGGATATCTATCCCGTCCACTGCCTCTACCACACCTATACTCTGATTCTCCTTTAGGGTACTTTCATCTATTCCCAGATGGCATACAGCTATAATGAGCTGTGCTCCCTCCTCCTTCAGCTTGGCTACAGTTTTTTCTGCATACTCAGCAGGTGTTCCAAAGGTTAATCCCTCTACATTTTTAGGGTTGGTCTTATACGCCGTTTCTGGAGTTGCTAATCCGAAGATACCTACCCTTACTCCCTCCATCTCCTTTATAACATAGGGATTGAAGAAGTAGTCTCCATCCTCATCGATTACATTGGCTGAAACTATGTCAAACTCCGCCAGCTCCTCCAGCTCCTTGAGTCTCTTTTTACCGTAGTTAAAGTCGTGGTTTCCAGGAGAAAGGGCATCCAGATCCATGGCGTTTAA
>CAYSGC010000129.1:5344-8513 GCA_964430145.1 uncultured Fusobacteriaceae bacterium
TAATCCCGGGAAATACAACTTTTATCAAAAAATAAAAAGACTGCACAAAGGTGCAGTCTAAATAATTATAGCTCTATCTCATTTTTGTTGATTGCCCTGATATTCAGGCTTCTTCCGTCCTCAGATGCTGGAATTACTATCTCTCCTGCTCTGATCTTCTCATAGATAGCCTCTGTTTCTGGGTAGTCAAGGTTGATCCCTGTAATCTTCCAGTTGTTGTCCACTCTCGGCTCAATAGTCCCGTTCTTCTCCTCAACTACATACTTTACAATGAGGTCTCTCATTCTACCAGCATCCTGCATCGTCTCATATGAATCGAAGTATTTGTCCTCTTCGCTTACCCATCCGTTGTTTACAAGAGTTCCGAATCTGTAGTTGTTTACAGCCAGCTTATAGGTTCTATTTGGATCGATAGCCTCACCATTGATAGTTGCATTCTTGATTCTGTTTCCAGATTCCTTGGAAAGATCGATCTCATAGTTCACTCCGTCAAAGATATCGTAGTTGTATCCTCTTACCTTTTCATTGAATGAAACCGTTACGTCTCCCTCCTGCCAAGTGTTATAGTAGTTTGCTGACCACTCCATAAACTTAAGAAGGTTTTCTCCAGTGATGTTTACCCCCATTAGAGTGTTAGTGTACTTGTAGATGAATGCCACATCCTTCTTTCTGAACTCTCCCTCCTTCAGGTTTGAGTCGAAGTTAAAGATTGCCGCCGATGAAACCTCTGCACCTGCATAGTGCATCTGAACCTCGTTGATCAGCTCGATTACAGCGTTGTCCTCTAGCTGAGCTGTAGGCATAGTAGTTATCTTATCCTCACCAGTGATATAATCCACACCGTTGATAAATGTTCCAGTTACCTCTCCAACTACTGTGTTGGCGTTAGCTATTGACTCCTCGTGTACAAACTTAAACTTGTCCAGAAGTTCCTGATCCGCCACAACTTCCTTAGTCTGAAGGTTGTCCGCCTTTACCTCTTCTACAGTCCACTCACCGTCTATTTTAGCTACCTTTATCTCTCCTACAGATACAGCCCATCCATATGCTCCAGGCTCCATTACAGGGGTACCGTTTACATCTGTTATGTGTCTTGCGTGCTCGTGGCCGTGGAAGATAAGGTCAAACTCTGGAAGCTCCTCAGCTATATCCATTACTCCAGTAAGACCGTACTCATCCCTTCTTGAAAGGTGGAATGCTCCAACTAGTACATCGTACTGCCCGTCGATTGAGTCTATAGTCTTCTTTACAGATACGATTGGGTCCTCAAACTCCAGTCCCTTAAAGTGCTCTGGTGCCGATGCTTCCCACATAGGTACATGTGGAGGAATTGCTCCTATTACCGCTACCCTTACTCCCTCTACCTCAAAGATCTGGTATGGCTGAACAAAGTTGCTTCCATCCTTCTCATTGTATATATTTGCATTTACCACAGATCCGTCAAAGTTCTTTATGTTTCTTGTGATAAACTCCTTCTCAAAGTTAAACTCGTGGTTCCCCAGTACCCATATATCGTAGTCCATCTCATTCATAGCATCTACCATTGGGTGAGTCTCCAGGTTGTTGAATAGTTCAGCACTGTTGTCCTGTACTGTGTCTCCCACATCTATAAGGATCAGGTTAGGGTTCTCCTCTCTCAGTTCCTTTACTATAGTCTGAGTCTTGGCAAATCCTGCGTCCTTGTCCTCAGAGTCTATTGCATACTCATATGGATAGATTCTTCCGTGGACATCTGAAGTTGCTGCCAGAGTGATAGTTACTTCCTCTGCTCCAGCTTCCCCCTTCTCAATTACCTTGTGCTCAAACTTCATTGGTGACTCTACATAGTCCTTTACCTCTGTTCCCTGGTTTACACCCTTGTTACAGCCGGTAAGAGCTAGTGCAGTCAGAGCCCCTAATAAAATAAGGTTTGACTTTTTCATTCTTTTTCCTCCCTGTTATCTCTTTTTATAAATAAAGTTGATACTAACGCTGTTAAGGGTACCGTAGCTATTATTCCGATACTTCCTGCGAGCCCCTGCATTATCTCTATAGATATTGCAGGGATATTTATAAACTGCTGATACTGCATATCGTAGCCCCATATCATCATGATAGTTGGCAGTGAGCTCCCTGCAAAAGCAAGGATCAGAGTGTTTGTCATGGTTCCCATAACATCCCTTCCTATATTCATAAGGGATACAAATAGCTCTCCTCCACCAAGTCCAGGGTTCTTCTCATATATCTCATTGGCTGAGGAAGCTATGGACATGGCCACATCCATTATTGCTCCCAGGGAAGCTATTAGTATAGATGCAAAGAGAAGCCCCTTTATCCTTATATTGTAGTTTTCAGCTATATAGAGGAGCTGCTCCCCCCCGCTCATATTTATTCCTGAAAGATTCATTACACTTCCAAAGATTAGAGTCAGCACTCCTGCAAGAGTTATCCCTGCCACAGTTCCTATGATAGCTGAGTAGGTCTTCCTCTCAAACCCTCCTATGAGTATAAAGCTCACCAGGGTAACTACAGCCATCACCAAAACCGACCATATTACAGGGGAGTACCCTGCAAATATCATGGGGATCAGTACTCCGATAACCATTGTTCCAGTAAAGGTAAGTGCCAGCAGGGATTTGATACCCTTCAGCCTTCCAAAGATAAGGAGGCCGGCTGCAAAGATTCCTCCCAGAATATAGAGGTAGTTGTCCCTCTTGGGATTAAAGTACCAGGCTACCTTTTTCCCCTTGGTTTCCCTTATTGTAAAGATTCCCTTATCTCCAACCCTTACATAGTTATTGCTCAGGCTTCCAAGGGAGTTATACACCTTGTATTCCCTTCCTTTCTCCTCACCCTCTAACATCCTCACCATTACTTCCTGACTTCCCCTGTAACGGTCCTCTATTATGGGATCCTTCATTATGTTTTCCTCTACTATCTCTACTATCTCTCCCCTTACAAATTCCTGATTAAAGTACCCTCTGTTTTTAAACCCGTGGGATAACCTTGGAGAAATTGTAATTATGCAAACTATAGTAAATACAGTAAATAGAGAAAATATTCTATTCTTCATCCTTCTACTCTCATTTCCTTGATTTTAATTTATTTTAGAAGTATTATACTATATATCTAAGACTTTTTATAGTGATCAAGGCTTTTTCTTTTAATTAATTTTAACTTAAAATAAACA
>CAYSGC010000130.1:0-8513 GCA_964430145.1 uncultured Fusobacteriaceae bacterium
TATTCTACTCCTATGTGGTGGTAGAGGAGGAGAATACAGTTCTCTTTGTGGATATGGACAAGGTAGATATGGAACTGGAAGACGAGTTAAACAGCACCGATGTAGATATAATGGGGTATGATGAGATCGGAGAATACCTAAAGGAGAGAGTAGAGGGGAAGAGAGTCATCTGTGATCCAGAGAGAACCAGCAGATATATCTACAGCATTCTAGAGGGGGGAGAGGTGATCGACCAGCAGGATCACACAACAAAGGCCAAGGCTCGTAAGAATGAGATGGAGATGGAGCACACAAGAACGGCCTACCTGAAGGACTGTGTGGCTCTGGTTAAGTTCTTCAACTATATAGAGGAAAATGCAGGAGATGGCCTCACTGAACTGGAAGCTGAAAAGGTATTAGAAGGATTCAGGAGAGAGGATGAGAGCTTCTACTACAACTCCTTTGATCCAATAGCAGGGTACAGGGATCACGCTGCTATGATGCACTTTAAGGCAACTGAGAAGAATACCTATAAACTTGAGAGAAAGGGATTCTTCCTTGTGGATTCAGGGGGACAGTACAGAGAGGGGACAACTGATATTACTAGAACTCTTGTGATGGGAGAGCTGAGCCAGGAGGAGAAGATGGACTTCACTCTGGCCCTTCAGGGAGTCATAGATCTGTCTACAACAAGGTTCCTCAAGGGGACAACGGGATATGCCCTAGATGCCATCTGCAGAAGGCCTATGTGGAATGCAGGACTGGACTATAAGTGTGGTACCGGGCACGGGGTAGGTTTCTTCCTGAATATCCATGAGGGTCCCTGCGGATTTGGTCAGAGACCTTCCTACAACAATCCACTGGATGAGGGGATGCTTATTACCATAGAGCCAGGGGTATACAAGGAAAACAGGCACGGAATAAGACATGAGAATACTGTATTTGTGAGAAAATCTATGGAGAGTGAGTTTGGTGAGTTCTATGAACTGGAAACTATAACCTTCTTCCCTATAGATACAAGAGCTGTACTTGTGGATGAGCTCACAAGGATTCAGAGAGAGTGGCTCAATGACTATCACGCAAAGACATATGAGAAGTTATCTCCTATGCTTCAAGGAAGGGAGCTGGAGTGGCTTAAGGAGAGAACAAAGGTGGTATAGATGAAAGAGTTTAAAATTTATTTAGAGGATATAGAGATAAGCCCTCTAAAAAAAGAGGATATAGAGGATATAGTGGAGATGCTGAATAATCCGGAGGTATGCAGGTATCTCTTCTTTGCTCCGGCCCCTGAGGAGGTGTACAGGGGATACTTTGAACCTATAGCCGCTCAGATGGAAGGTGAGCTGGAGGAGGGAAGGAAGCCCTCCAATATGGTGTTTATCCTCAGGGAGAGAAGCAGCGGAAGCTTCATAGGGCAGTTCGGTGTAATGGCTGTACCAATGATTGAGGGAGTCTATGAGATAGGTTATCAGATGAGGGAGGAGTACTGGGGAAAGGGGATTGGAACCTTTGCCTGTGAGATGGCCCTTGATTACATATTCGACACACTTAAGGGACACAGAGCGGAAGCTAACTGCTACTCTACAAACAGGGGATCTAAAAAGGTACTGGAGAAGTGCGGATTTTCCTATGAGGGAGAGCTCAGAGGATACTATAGGGTTGAAGAGGAGTTTATAGGGAGAAGTAACTATGGCTTGTTGAAAACCGACAGAGATTAAAGTTTAAAAAGGCTGGGAATTTAATTCCCAGCCTTTTTTCTTTTTATACAATAATTATAAATGTAATCGAAAAAAATTAAATTAAACTTAAATTTTTATTTTTTTTAATTTATATCTTGATGTTATTTAAAAATTTGAAATCTAACTGTTTGAGAAGATCACTATATGTGGATTTTTAAATATATATAAGGGATGAAATACATAAAAAAATGAACAGAGTTGGTTCTGATCTATAGAATGGCAATAAGTCAAATGTAATTTTCTTGCACAAGTCTACCAATAATGTCATTATTTTTATTGACATTTTCTTAAAAATAGCAGATATTCTTAAGAAGTCAGGTGCTGAAAATTAATAATTTAAGGAGGAATTAAAATGGATTGTTTGGGAACAATTTTTAAGGTCATGACAGCTGGAGAATCTCATGGAAAAGCAAATCTATGTATAGTTTCAGGCTGTCCTGCTGGAATCAGGCTATCTGAAGCAGAACTATATGAGGAACTAGGGAGAGATATTCCCTGTAGGGAGCTTGGCACTCCAAGAAAGGAGTCCAATCAAGGGGAAATTCTGAGCGGAATAAATGATGAAGGGATAACTTTAGGAACTCCCATAGGAGTTTTGATTCGTAATTCTTCTCAAAAGAAAAAAGATTACTCCCATCTAAAAGGTCTATATAGGCCAGGTCATGCTGAATTCACTTATCATGAAAGGTATGGAATCTACTCAGAGAGTGGAGGGGGCCGAGCTTCTGGAAGAGAGTGTATCAGCAGATTAGTGGCAGGTGCAATTGCCAAAAAAATATTACAGACAGTTGGAGTAAAGTTAGAGAGTCATGTAGAGGAGATGGGAGGTTTCTCTGTTGATAAATTGGGATATGAGGAGGTAAGGGACAGGTGCTTAAAGATTGGAGGAAAGGGAGATTCAACAGGGGGAGTTGTTAGACTTATAATTAAAGGAGTTCCAGCAGGAATAGGTTCCCCTGTTTTTAGAAAATTAGACGCAGATATTTGTCAAGCATTGAAAACAATTGGTGGAACTAAGGGAGTTGAGGTAGGATTAGGTTTTGAAAGTGCCAGGGTTAAGGGAAGTCAGTTTAACGATCCCTTAAGTTTGAAGGATGGAAAAACTGTATTTATGAAAAATGATTCTGGCGGATTTTTGGGAGGAATAAGTACAGGGATGGATATGATCTTCAGGATCGCAGTGAAACCTACTCCATCTATTTCAGTACCTCAAACAACAGTAAACTGGAGGGAGAGGAAGGATGAGTGTTTAAATATCAGCGGACGTTTTGACATAAATTTTACACCAAGAGTAGCTCCAGTAGCAGAAGCTATGGCTGCAATAGTATTGGTTGATCACCTAATGTTATCTGGAGTAATTAATTCAAGAAAAATCTCCAATTGAGAGACTATTTAAATTAAATCTTAAAGGAGACAAGATATGACAATTAAAGTAAAAAAGGTGTGGATAACGCTTTTATCCATATCAATACTACTTATAATTTTGGGTAAAATGAATGGCGATTTTGATTTTGCAAGGGAAACAGCGACCTATGGAGACTACGATGTTCCAGGAACAGAAAGCTGGGTTATGAAGCTAGCTCCAGGGACTCCTGATTTAGCTTCCGACCTTGTCTATGGAAGAGTACATTATCTACCGTTGATGATTTTAGGCAGTATCTTTCTGGTAACATTATTTATTTCAACATATAAAAATTATGAAGATTTTCTTATAAGGAAGTACTTCCAATGGTCGGGGTTTGTAGTAGCGAGGCTGGGAGTATTTAGAGTTTCAGGACTTTCCACCATTAAAAGGACTCAGTGCGGGACCTTCCCATTTTTGAACTGCATGGCCTGTGAAATGGCTACAGGGGCGTGTCCTATTGGTATGATTCAGTGGAGCCTGATAAATGGAAGATTCCCCTATTTAGCTGTGGGAATAATCATTCTTATGGGAAGCTTACTTGGACGTTTTATATGTGGTTGGCTGTGCCCTTTTGGCTATTTTTCGGATATGCTGGAAAGGTTCTCTGTAAAAAAAATAAAGATTTTTAATAGTTTCAATTACCTGAAGTTTGGCTTCTTAGGGTTTATATTTACAGCATTCACATGGAGTTCGGCCATATTCTGCAAGTATTTATGTGCTGCCGGAAAGATCTATGGACTTTTTCCTTATTGGGTAACAGTAGGCTGGCCTGCATTTGTAGAAACCATTGTAAATACAGAATGGTTTTACACTGTATTGACCTATCAAATGATTTTCTTCCTATGCCTATTTATATTTGGAATTCTAATTAGCGGAAGATGGTTTTGCAGGTATTTGTGTCCCCTTGGAGCCTGGTATGGTCTTTTCAATTATGTAATACCCTTTAAGGTAAGACATTTAGATGAAGGTTGTAATTCCTGTGACAGGTGCCAAAAAGTTTGTCCTATGGGGATTGATCTAAGGGAGGAGAATTTCTTAACGGTAACAAGCTGTATTCAGTGTGGAAAATGCACAAAATTATGTAGTGGAAGGGAGTTTGGATTAAAGTGAAGAGTTTAGAATTAAACAAAAGCGGTAATGAAGTAGTTACACTAAATCAGATGAGATTTATTCTAAGAAACAAGGTGTTAAGAGTACTGTTAAACATTAAGGGTAAAAAACCTGGGGAGATGGCAGAGTACGCAAGAAAAAATACGGAATTTTACAAAAAAATTTACGGTGACGTAGACTTAAAGGACATAGAGGGGATTCCATTAGTTACTAAAAAGGTATTGCCTGAAAACCCCTATGAGATGCTGAGCAGGGAGTTTGCAGACAAGGTATTTCTTTATGGGGCCACTTCTGGAAGTACAGGAAGCCCGACTCCTTCATTTTTGACACCAGATGACTTTAAAAAACTTATAGCACTAAGTTCATTTAGCCCCTACATGGAAAGGGTGAAAAAAGCTTTGGAAACTAACCGGACAGCGGTCTGCAACTTAGCTTTTGGTTTTACCATAGCCGGCCTATCCTTTAAGGCATTGCTTGAAAAGTATGGAGCGCTGGTGGCACCTCTAGGAACAAGATCAACTATAGCTACTCCAACAAGGATAGCTAATTCTCTAGGACGTCTCTTTCCCAGCATAATAGCAGCTACACCATATGATTTTATGATCTTTATGGAGATATTGAGGGAAGATAACCTCACAGCCTATGGGAAAGCTGTGAGCAAGTTAAAGATAGTTATGTCAACAGCAGAGCCTTGTTCAAAATCAAGAGAAAACCAGATAAAGAAGTATTTTAAGCTTGATTGCTATATCAATACTTACGCATCTGTTGAAGGATTAGTTACAATCCCCTGTCCCTGCGGTGAGATGCATGTTTTAGAAAATCTTTATGACATGAGGCTTTATGATGAAAATCTTGAATATATAGGAGATAAAGGAAAGGGAAGGCTCTGTTTTACAAGTCAATTAAGAAAGACCACTCCATTAATAAACTATCTTCTAGATGATCTGGTTACTATAAGGGAGTCAAGGTGTATATATGGTTATAAAAAAACCATTGAGCCTCACGGGAGGTATGAGCTATCTTTAAATTTAAACAATAAGATCTGGGGGAATTTAGATTTTGAAGAGATAATCTATAGGCACGGACTCTTTATGACATATTTTATCGATATCTTTGATGATGAGATGGTTATTAAGCTGGAAGAGTATCCAATAGCTGTGGAGGAATACTCCCTTCTTGAACTTTCTAGGGAGATGGAGGAGGCTACTGGACTAAGATGTACAACCAAATTACTACCTCTAGAGGAGCTAACTAATTTAAGAGAACCTAGAAGATCCAAACCTGTAATTAAGGTTAAGGATAACCGGGCAGTGAGTCGTCAGGAGATGCCAACAATTTTATAAAAGAAAAGGAGTAGAAGTGATATGGTAGTTTTTTTGTCAAAAGAATCAGAGATAGCAGAGGTAAATAAGATAATTAACAGGGCTGGTCTGACCGCATTTTTAGTAAAGGGATCACCTAACAGATTGATTTTTCAAAAAAAAGTAGATCTCAAGGAAGTCTGCCCTGAGCTTCTAAAATATATTGATGATATAAGGTATGCTAAGGAGTCATATAAACTTATAGAATCTGGGGTAAATGAGTCTTCAGCTCTAATAAAAGTAGGAGATACCTTTATTGGAAGAGAGCACTTCACAGTAATTGCAGGACCCTGCGCCATTGAAGGAAGGGAAATGATCGATGAAACAGCCAGCTTCTTAAGGGAGATAGGCGTAAAAATTATGAGGGGAGGATGCTATAAACCAAGAACATCCCCCTATAAATTCCAGGGTTTAAAGGAGGAAGGGGTAAGACTGATGTATCAGGCTGCAAAAAGAAATGGACTCCTAATGGTAACGGAAGCCATCGATCTGGAGAGCCTGGAGCAGATAATTCCATATACAGATATAATTCAAATAGGTGCAAGAAACATGCAGAACTTTAGTCTATTAAAGGCAGTGGGGAAAACTGAAAAACCTGTTATCTTAAAGAGGGGATTATCAGCTTCTATAGAGGAGTGGCTTAGTTCAGCGGAGTATATAGCTTCCGAAGGAAATAATCAAATAATTCTCTGTGAAAGAGGGATAAAGACCTTTGAAGATTCGGTAAGATACTCATTGGATATATCCTCTATCCCTGTACTGAAGGATAAAACAGATCTTCCAATAATTTTAGACCCAAGCCATGCAGCAGGAGATTTTA
This sequence comes from uncultured Fusobacteriaceae bacterium, assembly GCA_964430145.1. Lineage (GTDB taxonomy): Bacteria > Fusobacteriota > Fusobacteriia > Fusobacteriales > Fusobacteriaceae > Propionigenium. The sequence continues at coordinate 6,415 of CAYSGC010000130.1, forward strand.
AATATGTTGGAGCTTTAGCTAAGGGAGGGGTAGGAGCTGGTTGTGATGGCTTATTGATAGAGGTTCATCCTAATCCCAAGGAAGCCCTCTGTGACAGCAATCAGCAACTATCCTTCAAAGAGTTCAAAAAACTTTTTGAAGAAATAGTGGAAATAAGAAAATCTTTGAGCAATTAGATAAATCAGTAGCAAAGAAGGTTCTATATAGTCGAAAGTGCAAAGTTTTCATCATAAATCTATGGGATATATCATTATGCTGATATATCCCAGTTACAACTAACAGAATGGAGAATTAGCTCAATGTTAAAAACAACTTTTAAATTTAATGTGTGGAAAAGTTAGTTTAGCAGTGAATAAAGATCTAAAGTTGGCGAGATAGGGTGAAAATAGATATAGTTATTTTAACTTTATTGAGGGAGCTTTTGTCCTTTACGGATCTTAGTATAGTTGAATTAAGGGAGATATATTATGGACACCAATTTAGAATATTTAGAATTTCTATTTTGTTTTGAGAAATATATTAGAATTTCAAAGAAAATAGTTTTAAACAGCACTTTACCACTTTCATGTGGTGAATTAATAATTCTTCTGGCGATAAAAGAAAAAATTAAGAGTAATTCTGATTTAGCTACAGTTGCTTGCATAGATAAGAGTTATGTCTGGAGGATTACAGAAAGTTTAGTTAAATATAAATTAGTATCAGTTAACTGGAAAAATCAGTATAAGATAACCCAAAAAGGTAATAGAACAATAGGTGAATTAGAGGATTTTAATAATAATTTTATTAGAGATGAATTACTATTATCAAGAAGTGATGATATTTTTACCTTACCCATCCCCCTTAATAGCATTTTAAAAAAGATGGTTAAAGATAGTTGTTACAGCGAAAAACAACTTCTTTGCTTTTATACAAAAATTGTTCCAACCCCTTTTCTAATTTATAAAAACTTAAAACTCATGAAAAATGTTATTTTAAAGGATCTGCCAAATGGATTTTCGATAAATGAAATAAATATTTTGTACTTAGCTAGAACTCCCATTAGAAATATTAAAATAAGAGAAAGGTTATTTTTAGATAAAGCTTATGTATGCAGGCTTACTAAAAGATTAGTTAAATTATCTTTATTAGAGAGGAGGGAAGACTCAACAGTTACATTTACAATAACTCCATTTGGCGAGGAGATATTAAAATCATACTTTTTAGAGTTAAATGAGTTATTTTATGATTTTAAACAAGAGGCTCAAATGATGAATACTCTTTTAAAAAAATTATTTTTTCATCTAGAGGGTTACTGTAAAAAGAACTTAAGAGTTTAATATTCTTAGGTGATTTCTTGAAATTAAAGAAAGAAGTGAGCTTTAACTAAAGCTCACTTTCATGTTTAAATATATTTATCCAGATCCTTCCAACACTTATTTGAGAAAGGTAGTGTAAATAATTTTGTGTATTTAGAAGTCCCTCTCTTAATTGGTGAATAATGCTGCTAGACTTTTATCGGAGTAAGTTTTGAAAAAGACCCAAAAGGTATTTTTTGCCATAAATTCTAGACTGCCCAACTTTTAATAGTTTTTTTAACCTCTTTATAGATATATTCCGACACTTCGATTCCATCGATTGAATATCTGACCTCTTCACGTTCACCTGCCTGAAAAACCTCTAATTTGCTATCCTTTGTTCCAACTATTTTTTTACCGTTGTAATAGTAAATGATTTTTCTCATAAATTCCCCCTCGACTATGCTGCCTTCTGCTATTCCAGTTTATAAAAACGAACGATTTAAACTTACTGACTGTTCTTTGCAGAAGAAATAATATTTTTGGCAAAATTCAGACCTTTAATTCTACCACTGATTTCATCAAATTCTCCAATTTCATCTGAGTTCTTCAACTTACTATTCAGTCTAATTATCTCATTGGTTAATTTTTCTAATACTTCATTTTTACATAGACTTCCCTTGACGTTCTCACTATAGTTCATCGCTTTCCTCCCTTTAAAATAAATCATTAAATCTTTCTTTATTTTGATTCATAAAATAATTAAAAAATAAAAAAGGGAACTCAAAACCAAAGCCTGGGAAATATCAGGCTCAGATTTTAAAT
>CAYSGC010000131.1:0-8414 GCA_964430145.1 uncultured Fusobacteriaceae bacterium
TTACCATAAAGTTTTTCTAATGACATATCTTAACCTCCTTCCCATAACGACTCCTTTTTAAACAATACACTCCATTTCTTAAAAACATCTTAAATGAAGGAAACTGTAATACTTCAGTGATATGAGGGGGAATAAAATATAGATGTTTTATGCTTTTTAAGATTATTTAGCAGCCCAAAGTTTGTAACTAAATATAAGAGAAAAGATCTGATAGTATCCATCCTCCTCTGTGGCAAAACGTGTATTATACTCATACCTCATAATTTCATAGAGGAGCTCGAGATTAACTCTATTATTTGCCAATTCCCTTCCCACACCCAAGGCACCGTAGAGACCTCCGTCTGCTCCCTTTACACCTGTTGCATCTCCCGCCTTGGCAAATGCCCAGCCAGCCCTTCCAACAAAATAGGTATTATTCTTAACTTTATATTTTCCAACTAGATAGAGGGGACTTGTACTATGTCCCTCATAACCATTGCTTCCATTGGCAGAATTATGCCATACAATTCCCAGGCCATACCTAAGGGAACTTCTATAATATCCCAGAGCCTCCAGACCGATACTTCCTCCTGGATATATTCCTGTGGGAGTGTGCCCCTCAGCATCCACTGAAAGCTTTCTATATATGTCTAAACCAAGTTTAAACTCCAATTCTAGTGAGTAGGTTGAGGTGAAAACTATCAGTAAAAAGGTAGCGATAAAAAATTTTTTCACAGTTACTTCCTCCTTTTTGCTTATTTCTCTAATTTGAATATACATAATACTCTAAATACTTCCTCCACATAAATTCAATATGAGCAAAATGAACAAACTCTTAATTTTATATCCCTTCATAGAAAAGATATAAGTAAAGAACTTTTAATATAAAATAATAAAAAAAGAGCCCAACAGGGCTCAAGTTTATGCTTGCTTCAATTGCTGAAGGAAAGTGTATCTATAACTCTTTATGAAAATCTGCATATCCTTCAATGTTTTTATTCATATTCTCACTCTCTGCCTCCCACTCCTCAGGGGTGAGCTGATCGAGCCTCTCCAGGGAACTTTCCACGGGTTTGACGATATCCCTTACTTCATGATACTCAAAATCTCTCCCAAAGGATAGGGCACCTATACACAATACTCCAAAAACTATTATTTTTTCATCTTCTGTCTCCTCCTATGTTTTCTATGATCTTATTATATAGAGGAACTTTGACGGAAGAGTGGCTGAAGGATGAAGAATTACTTCTAAGTAGTGTCGCTACCTTGTCACAATAAAGCCTGTGTCAGGGTTTTAATTTTAAATAAAAAAGGCGAAGACGGGGGCCTTCACCTTTTTCTGGGAGTTTTTACGAAATATCTTTCAACTGTTATCTACTACACAGATATAATACTGCACTTCTGTGTGTTTTAGATGTCTTTCTCATAATAATTTAAAGGCTAATCTTCAATTTGAATCTTGTTTTATTTGATCTAAAGCTCTACCCAATACCTTCTTGTGCCCTCTATGCTGTTTTCCAGGATTCCGCCATTTGACCTTATAACTCCCTGGGAGCCTATATTTCCTTCATCACATGTAATAAGGACCTTTTCCATCCCCTCACTTCTAAGGAGCTCCAGGCACAGACCTAACATCTTTACCCCATACCCGGCTCTTCTGGAGTCCTTTCTTATATAATACCCGATATTTCCTCCACGCTTGAGGAGGTGGTCTGTCAGAGTTCTTCTTACTTTTATTATTCCCACAGGCTTCTTCTTGTCATAGAACCAGTAGATAGTCTGGGGAACCCTTCCAGGCTTCAAATCTATCCCCGTTGCTTCATCGTGTCTCTTTTTGAGAAATTCCGGAAAGGTTTCTATGGAAACATGATCCATCATAAACCCAGCTTCCTCTCCATTGACATCTCTTATCAGTTCATAGATCTCCTGGGGTTCATCCAGAGTCAATTCCCTTAAATACATTTTCACTCCCCCTTTTACAATGTTTTTTGAATAGTATTTTATTCCCATGAAAATGTCAAGGGATCTCTTTAATGGATTTTCTCTAAATAAAGAAGTGGAGGAAAATAAAGATGAGAAAGTGCTACTCTTTAACTCCCTCTATAAAGTGGTTCAGGAGTTCTGAAATTTCAACTGTACTTTTCTCCTTTCCCTCTAGATTCTCAAAAATTTTATTCTGGATCAAGGATAGCCTCCCCTCTTCTCCCCTTTCAATAAAGGAGATATAGGCCTCTAGGAACTCTTTAATTATCCTGATATCCTTCAGGTGGAGTTCAGTAAGATTTTGGTTTTTAAATTCAGAGTAGAGAAACATCAACTTATCCATAAATATACCGGAGCTTCTTATAATTCTCTGGTACTGGGTGTTGTCTATCTCCTTAATCCTTCTCATCAGTAGCTCCCGATACAGGTAACCCTTCAATAAAAGATCATCAATGTGGTCAGTTTTTTCCTCTCTGTGGAGCCCGTCGATCCTTCTTAAGATTAAAAGATCATTTTGAAACATGGATATTAACCGCACCTTGATTCCTGTATGCTCCCTATCTAAAAAGAGGTACTCGGCTGCTATAACAATCACTCCTGCCAAGATCGTATAAAATCCCCTCTGAAGGTAGACGGTCTCCGGGGACAGGTATGAGATGGTCATTAATACAGTGCTCAGAGTGGTGAACATAACCATTACAGGGTAGTTGACTCCCAGAAAAAAGAATGCAGGGAAAAATGAAAGGATAGCCAGAACAGCCTTTAAGGTGTTGGACTCAACTTGTGGAATTATTATGCTGGCTAAAAGGATTCCCAAAAGAGTCCCTGTTATTCTTTCAAGAGTCTTCCTTTTTGTATCCTTGGTGTAGGGAAGGGTTAGTACCAGCATGGTTGTAGGCAGCCATATGGATTTTTCCAGGGTGTGCTCCCTTGCCAGAAAAACTCCCAGGGTGAGGATTATCGCCATCTTTATAGCGTATCTAAACCTTACAGAGCGAGGATTTAAAGCCCTCCTGAGCCATAGAAAGTAATTTTTATGGCTTGGCTGGTAAGGGCTACTCTCAGAATCCTTTGGAGCCATCAGGTCTTTCTTTTTGCCCACCAATATCTCCTCTAGGGTATTTCCAACCTTGGGCTGCTCCTCATTGGTCCCCTTAAGATTTTTTAAGGTCACAATAAAGGTTTCAGAGCTTGAAATCTTCTCTGAAGTAATTGTATCTCTTGTGAACTCCCTTCTTATACACTCTATATAATTATGCAGTGCTAAAGCAAAATCAAAGAGATTTCTTCCATGGGATGTGCTCAAAAGAGGACCGTGTGAACTTTTATAAAACTCTCCCAGGAACCTCTGATAGGAAGCTCTGGTCTCCTCTCTTGCTTCTGAGGTATTTTTTTTATTCTTGTAGCTCATAATTTCCTCTAGGATTCTATCTAAGTAGAGCTCTATAAGATCTGTCATCCTTTTATCCGGATTAGCCGGCCAAAGGGTCTGGGTTATCAATACACTCAATATAATTCCTATAGAGACTCCAGCCATGCTGTTTAAAGAGCTGGCAAGACCGTCATTTGAAAGGGAGAGAAGGTAGATAAGCAGTATGGGCCGATGAGCCATAAATCCTCCGAGGTACTCCTCAAAGGAGAAAAAAGTAACTACTCCTACTAAGAGGAAGGTTATGGCTAAAAGGGGGAAGAATCCTCCCTTAGTGAGAAGGGCAAAGAGTACAGCAAGGTCAATGCCTCCTATGATCTTTATAGTTCGCAGAACCACTCTCCTCCTATAAAATCCCTTGGAGGTTACAAAGTAAGTATGCACAGCTCCTATACCAGATAAAACTGCTGGAGATAGTCCCAAGGCGTAGTAAACCACAAGGAAGGGAAGAAAGCCGATAAAGGTGACCTTTCCAGCTCTTTTTATTCGTTCTTTATATAACATTTATTCTCCTTTAAAACCTTTAATATTTTAATATTATATCATAAAGATGAGAGATTTAAATTAGATTATGTTCTTTACAGGGGAAGCATGAAAGCGAAGTCGGGAAGACTCAGCCTCTGAAAAATATAGAGGTTTAATTCAGATTGAGTTTTTTTAGCATAAGACCTTGATAGTCCCCCCTAAAAGGTTTAACTATATATAAAAGTTTGTTGTTTTTCTCGGGATTTTCAAATATAATATCATTAAATTCAATAATTCTGAAAAAGGCAAAGCAGTGGAAATGCTGTGACGCAAAGCTAGAGGGTCTAAGTCCATTTGAGATATGACAGCCAGTTGCCAAACTTTTTTAGAGGAAAGGTTTCACCCCTCTTTTTTTGTTTGTCTAATTTCAGATGATGGAAAAGAGGATTAAGTAACATCTTATTACATGGAAATTAAAAAGTCGGAAAGATATGATTAAGCAGGGGAGAGACATAATGAGAAGATTAAAGGTAGGGGTAAGCCTCTACATTATTGCATTAATAACAATAACATTGGGGTTCTATATATATAATCTAGAGAGGCAAAAAAACATCCTTCTTTCAGAGCTGGAGAAGGGAGTTGAATTGATAGAGAGCATACTGCCAGCAGACTATCACGACAGAGTATTAAGGGGGGAGGAGGTCTCGCCGGCAGAGCATGAACTGCTGACTAAGCAGCTGACCCTCTATGCCCACTCTGAGGGGATGAAGTATGTCTATACAATGGTTGCTCCCCCTCAGAGGCTTGCCTACTCTACAAGCAGTGTACCTCTGAGACAACTTAAGGATGGAGATTACGGAATATTTCTGGAGACTATAGTTCCAGAGGATGACTCAATCTATTCCATTAAAATCAGGATACTCCAGGGGAAGGAAGAGGAGTTTACAGGGCGGTATAGTGATAAGTGGGGAGAGTACAGTGCTCTCATAGTTGGGAAGTACACATCTGAGGGGAGAAGATACCTCATCGGGGCGGAATATGACTTAAATGAATACAGAAAAACAGTTCTCCTGGAAACCTTTAAGGTTCTACTTATAGACCTTTTGTTTATGATACTTGCCCTTCCCCTTATACACCTAATCTTTCAGGAGTTTAAGCGTGAGAAGCAACTGATCAAGGAGGAGGGAATGAGGGATGAGCTCACAGGTCTCTATACAAGAAAAGCCTTAGAGATGGTTGAAGAAAGGATAACCTCTAAGAAACCCACCCAGTGGGCTGCGTTTTACTTTGATCTGGATGGACTGAAGAAGGTGAATGATTCCAAGGGGCATAGGGCAGGAGATAGATATATCACTGATTTCATCGAGATACTCCAAAGCACATTTAGAGGGGAGGACTTTCTTTTGAGAGTAGGGGGAGATGAGTTTTTAGTGGTGGTGGATCTTGTTCATGAAGGCAACCTATCGGAAGTCTGGGGAAGGCTTCTGGAGAGAAGTCGCAACTCAGATGTCTCCTTCTCAACTGGAGTAGAGCTCTTTAAAACAAGTGAATTTCAATGTTTGGATGAGGTTATTAGGATTACAGACCACAAGATGTACCTGGAAAAGAAGAGAAAGTACCAAAAGGAAGTTTCCCACAAAGGCTAGAGAGGGAAGGTGAGGATTAATTTAAAAGAGGGCCTGGGATATCCCAGGCCTCGATAGTTTACTTAAAAGTATTGTAATTTTTGGAATAGAGATCTTAACTTACTCTGCTATACATGAGTTCTAAAGCCATGGGGGTCTCTCTCTTGGTTGTCCTTTCCTCTAAAACCTCCCCTCCCTTGGCATACTTTGTAGAACCGGTTCCAGCTTCATACATCAATTCTAAAGCCGAATAGCTGCTTCCCTCTCTGACCCCTTCCGATATGATACTTATCTTGAAGGTTTCACCTGCATTGGTTTCACCACTATACATTACATCTAAAGCAGAGTTACTGTGGGCTTCTACACTGTAACTTTTTCCAAAAGTTTTTGTCTGGCGACTTCCCTCTCCTGTAATTCCTGCCATTACCAGAGTGGGAAGGATTAAGATTCCTAATAATTTCTTTTTCATAGTTCCTTCCTTATATTAATTTTAAATTAGGCCAAATCATATCATGAGTTGATCCTAAAAATCAATCTTTATTTTGATTAATTTTAACTGTATTTTAGAAGAGAGTGTTTCATCAAAAATAAGAAAAAAAGACGCTCTCAGGCGTCTTTTTATTATTAAGGAAAGTATAGAATGTATAAAAAATTACGTTAAGTAATAAGTGTCCCTACAGATTATCAGGATGCAACGTCACGTTGCTTTTTATTCTTAACTTTTTCTTTAATTTCTATCTTTTTTTAGTCTGAACAGCGTAGTTTTTGTAGCCCCCAGATAGGTTGTAGCAGTCAAACCCCAGGTTTAGCATCACATTATGGGCTGCGTTACCGGTGACTCCCTTATTGCAGTGAACTACATACTTACTGTTTTTATCGAGATCCTTTGCTCTGCTTCTGAGCTCCCCTAGAGGAATATTAATTGCTCCTGGAATATGGGCAGCTTCATACTGCTTGGGAGATCTCACATCAATAACACTATAGCTCTCCCTGTTTTCACAGAGTTCCTTAACCGTTATTATTTTATTCCTCCCATAGATAGCGTTTTCAAGGATCATTCCGGTGTACATAACAGGGTCCTTGGTTGTAGAAAATGGCGGTGCATAGGCCAGGTCCAGGTGGAAGAACTCATCCACCGTAGCTCCGGTACTCATAAGAGCTACAAAGACGTCCATCCTCTTATCCACTCCCTTTTCCCCTAGAATCTGAACCCCCAATAGTTTTCCACTTCTTCTGTCAGCTACAGCCTTTATGACCATCTCACTGCTCCCTTCAAAGTAGTCTGTCTGGTTGGGCTTAATGTTGTGGACAGCCTCTACATCATATCCCCTCACGAGAGCCTGTTCCTCGCTCATCCCCGTCTGAGCCACTGTCATATCAAAGACCTTAAATATACCTGTTCCAAGGATTCCTTTAAACCTGAGGTTGCCTCCGGTAATTACATCTCCGCATATCCTTCCCATCTTATTGGCTGTGGACCCAAGTGGTACATAGAGGGGCTCCCCGTTTATTCTGGACCATGCCATGGCTACATCCCCAACAGCATAGATACCGTCAACACTTGTTTCCAGCCTGTGGTTCACCTCTATAGCTCCATTTGGATAGGTTTTTACTCCGGTTTCCTGAGCCAGTTTGGAGTTTGGCTTTACCCCGGTACAAACCAGGACAAGGTCTGCCTCTACTACCCTTCCAGATCTGGTTTTAACAGATCCATTCTCTATCTCAGCTACCTCCTCTCCCAGGATAAGGCTGATACCCCTCTTAGTCAGGTAGTCCTCCAGATAGACGGACATATCCTTGTCCATCTTGGCCATGACTCTCTCCTCCCTCTCGATAACCGTAGTTTCTATTCCGAGATTTTCAAGGTTCTCCAGAAGCTCCAGACCTATATACCCAGCTCCCACTACTACAGCCTTTCTGGGCGATTTCTCAACAATATAATCTATTATCCTGTCAGCTGACTGAACATTTCTCAGGGTAAATACATTTTCTCTGTCTATTCCAGCCATTGGCGGAAGGAGGGGAGTGGCTCCTGTAGCAACTACCAGCTTATCATAGGAATCCTCGAAGATCTCCTCTGTTTCAAGGTTTTTCACCTTGATTCTCTTTTCCTCGCTGTCTATGGAGATAACCTCGTGACCGGTTTTAAGGGTCATATTAAACCTCTCCTCAAACCACTTGGGGTTTCTAGGAGTCAGGTTGTCCCTTTCGATGGAATCCTCCCCTATATAGTAGGGAAGGCCGCAACCAGAGTAGCTGATATCCCTGTCCCTTTCATAGACGGTTATCTGGCACTCCTCGGTGTTTCTCCTTGCCTTAGCTGCAACAGATGTACCTGCTGCCACGGAACCAATTATTACTATCTTCATTGTATCTTTCCTCCTATGCTCCTACTTCTTTTGGGATAAAGTGTCTTCTTGTTGAATTGGATATTCTCACTAACATAAGCATTACCGGAACCTCCACCAGAAGCCCCACAACAGTGGCAAGGGTCACCCCAGAGTCTATTCCGAAGAGGGATATAGCCACTGCTACCGCCAGTTCAAAGAAGTTACTGGCTCCAATCATCGCTCCTGGAGACGCCACCTCGTGGGGCATCTTCCACTTCTTTGCCCAGAAGTATGCCACAAAGAAGATAAGGAATGTCTGAATGGTAAGTGGTATGGAGATCAGCAGTATATCCATCGGATTGGTCAGAAGCTTCTCCCCCTGGAATGAGAATATGATTACAAGGGTGAGAAGGAGACCTGTCATAGTACTCTTGTCAAACTTCTTTATAAAGTGATTTTCCAGGTAATGGATACCCCTTCCTGCTACAACTGCCTTTCTTGTTATCCAGGCTGCTCCAAGGGGAGTCACTACAAATAATACCACAGACAGAAGAAGAGTTGCATAGGGTACTGTAACATTTGATACTCCCAGAAGGAATCCCA
>CAYSGC010000132.1:0-3238 GCA_964430145.1 uncultured Fusobacteriaceae bacterium
CCCTTAACCTTCTCTTTAATAGAGCGTCATAATGGATAGTTCCTTTCCCCAGAAGGAGCTATCTTTATTTTTTGCAAAAGAAAAGCTGCCTTAATTAAGGCAGCTTTTTTATTATAGTTTTCTTTTAATAAAATGAATAAATTCTATTCTATATTATATAGAAGTATATATTACTCCCACTCAATAGTTGCAGGCGGCTTAGATGAGATATCGTAGGCCAGTCTGTTGATACCCTTTACTTCATTTATAATTCTGTTGGATACTCTTCCTAAGAATTCATATGGAAGGTGTGACCATGTAGCCGTCATAAAGTCAGTTGTATTAGCTGATCTAAGCACTGCTGTGTACTCATAGGTTCTCTCGTCCCCCATTACTCCAACCGATTTAACTGGAAGCAGTACAACGAAAGCCTGACTTACCTGATCGTATAGTTCTTCATTTCTAAGCTCTTCAATGAAGATGTCGTCAGCTTCCCTTAGGATATCTGCCTTTTCCTTCGTTACCTCTCCAAGGATTCTGATTCCAAGTCCCGGTCCTGGGAATGGGTGTCTGTCTACCATGTGATCAGGAATTCCAAGCTCTCTTCCAACCTTTCTAACCTCATCCTTAAACAGTTCTCTTAAAGGCTCAAGAAGTTCAAACTCCATCTCCTCAGGAAGTCCCCCTACATTATGGTGAGACTTAATAGTTGCTGAAGGTCCCTTTACAGATTGAGACTCGATTACATCTGGGTAGATTGTCCCCTGAGCAAGGAAGTCTGCATCTTTAAACCTCTTCTTTTGCTCGTCAAAGATCTCTATGAACTCGTGACCGATTATCTTTCTCTTCTTCTCAGGATCCTTTACCCCTGCAAGCTTTGTCAGGAACCTTGCCTCTGCATCTATACACTCGATATTCATCTTAAAGTGCTCTCCGTAGGTAGCCATTACCTTCTCAGCCTCATTTTTTCTCATAAGACCAGTATCTACGAAGAAGCAGTTAAGCTGATCTCCGATAGCTCTGTGAATAAGAACTGCCGCCACCGATGAATCTACTCCACCAGATAGTGCAAGGATAACCTTCTTATCCCCTACAGTTTCCTTTATGTGCTTTACAGCTGTCTCTATGTAGTTACCCATAGACCAGTTTTCCTCACACTCACAGATATCAAATACAAAGTTTCTTATCATCTGGTGCCCATCTACAGAGTGAGTTACCTCTGGGTGGAACTGCACATTATAGATCTTCTTCTCCTCATTTACAAGAGTAGCTATGGAAGACTCTGTGTGTGCTATCTGCTTAAATCCTGGAGCGATCTTAGTTACGTGATCTCCGTGACTCATCCATACTTGTGTATTATTTGGAACTCCAAAGAAGAACGGTGAGTTAGCGTCATCTATCATAACTTCTGCCTTTCCAAACTCCTGCTTGTCAGCCTTTGCTACTTCTCCACCTAGAAGGTGCTGAGTAAGCTGCATTCCATAGCAGATTCCCAGAACAGGAATCCCTAGATCGTATATCTCTCTATCCAGTGTTGGAGATCCATCAAGGTATACCGATGCCGGTCCACCAGATAGGATTATCCCCTTAGGCTCCCTTGCTTTGATCTTCTCTAAATCTTCAAAGTAAGGAACTACTTCTGCGTATACACCCATTTCTCTTACTCTTCTGGCAATTAACTGGTTGTACTGAGAACCAAAATCCAGAATAACAATACTGTTCTTTTTCATCCTAAAACCTCCAAAATTGTATATAAAAAAACCTAAATATAAACTCTTCCTTCTTCAATCTATGATCTGAAAAGTATATACTTAGGCCTTCTAAAACAAAGTATCTTTACAAAATTCATAGAGACTAATTTACGGTTAGTCGTAGAGACGCTGCACCCTATCTGCAACTTATATGACGTATTTAATTTGAAAAATCATAACATAGATTTTTAGGGGTGTCAATAAGATAATGTTTTTTATCAAATATTTGACAATATTGTTTATTTTATGATATACCTTTATAAATATTAAATTTGAAAGTTCTAAGCTCATATAATTTCTTAATATGGAAGAAAGTTTCTACTAGCTGCCGATAAACAGCTATCTATGTGCAAAAACAATTCTATTTTTTGTAATAGATTGATGTTTTTGTATATACAAAAACATCTTTTTTTATACAATTTTTTAGGTTTTTAGGAGGATTTAGGTTATGGAGTTTTTAAGAAACAAGATAGAGGAAGAGGGAAGGGTAATTAATCCAACAACACTGAAGGTGGATAGTTTTCTGAACCACCAGCTTGACCCTCAACTTATGATGGAGATGGGAAGAGAGTTCAAAAAAAGATTTGAAGGAAAGGGAATAAATAAGATCCTTACTATTGAAGCTTCAGGTATTGCTATCGGCATCATGGCAGGTTTAGCCTTTGATGTCCCTGTTGTTTTTGCCAAGAAAAAAAAGCCGTCAACGATGTCGGATATGTACTGCACTACAGTTCACTCCTTCACCAAGAAGATCGACTACGATATCTGTCTTTCAAAGGAGTTTCTGAAGCCAGGAGACAGGGTTCTTGTAGTAGATGATTTTCTTGCCATGGGAAACGCTATTATAGGTCTTGAAAAGATAGTTGCAGAAGCTGGAGCTGAGCTTTGTGGAGTAGGTATTGCCATAGAAAAGGGCTTCCAGGAAGGTGGAAGGATCATAAGAGATAGGGGTATACACCTTGAATCCTTAGCTATCCTAGATACTATGGAGAAAGATAGGGTTAGGTTTTTATAAAAATTGTTCTTAATAATATTTAAAGGTGCAGGTGTCGCGGCGACACCTGCATCTTTAATTTTTTAAAAAGCAAAAAGGAGCTCGGTGAGAAGCTCCTTTTTACTTTAGTTTAGGAAAGTATTATATATGTTTCTTATCTCTTGGTGGCTCTTTAAAAATACGTCGACTATCGCCGGATCAAAGTGTTCTCCACTGTCCTTTAAAATAATCTCCATAGCTTCCTCATGGGTCATGGCAGTTTTATAGGCTCTTTCCATTCTTAGGGCATCATATACATCTGCCACAGCTACTATTCTAGCTGCTACAGGTATCTCTTCCCCTGAAAGGCCTCTATATCCCTGACCATTCCATTTTTCGTGGTGATACCTTATAATATCTCCACCTAATTTTGATATCTCCAGTTGATTCAGCAGCTGATAACCTATCTCCGTATGAGTCTTGACTATCTGAAACTCCTCTGCTGTCAATCTTCCTGGTTTATTTAATACTTCAC
>CAYSGC010000132.1:3338-8213 GCA_964430145.1 uncultured Fusobacteriaceae bacterium
ATAATAAAGCTTTATAATTAAAATGAAAGTGAGGTGAACTATGACTGTTTTAAGTCCCGTGGAAAAACTGATACTTTATAGAAAGAAATACAAGATTAGTCAAAAAGAATTAGCAGGGGAGAGCATGTCAAGAAGCCACCTTGCAATGATTGAAACCGGTAAAAATTCTCTAAACAACCATATCGCTGCTGTCCTTGTAGAGAATTTCAACAAGATCCTCAGGGATAGGGGCATCGATGAAGCCATAGAGTTAGGAAAACTTATGGAAACTAAGGAGATGCAGGTCGAAAAGTTAAAAAATAAATTTCTAGAAAGGTTAGATAATAGTGATGATTTAGAAGAAACGGTAAGTGAAATTGAAAGCTATGCATCTGAATATGACATGGAAACTAAAATTTCCCTTTATCAAAAAATTGGTGATCTTTTTTATAAAAGAGAAAATTATCATAGAGCGGCCAGCTTCTATTTAAGAATTATTAATGACCTTATTATAACAAGGAACTCTAAAACTCTTGGAGAAATCAGTTTAACTTTAGTAAGGATTTACCTTCAAACTGATAACTATAATGCAGCTATTGATTTAGAAAATTTAATAAAGTCTGAAATTAATTTTTTTGAGAAACGAGAAAAAGTAATCCTTTTATATAATATGGGATTAATAAATGATTTTTTAAAAAATCATACTAAAGCTCTCGAATACTTTTTAAAAGTAGAAAAATATATAGATGATCCTGAAAGAATCTTTGATGTTAAAAATTATCAAGCCTTATCTTATGCAGATTTAAAAAATATCGATTCAGCTATCTCTATATTTAGAAGCTTAATGTTAAAATACAAGGATCCTGTAAAAAAATTAATGATAAATGACAATCTTTTATACATTGCTAAAATTGAAAAAAATGATGATAAAGTTAGGTTTTATTTCCGTAAATGTAAAAAAATCATTAATGATCTTTTGGTTTCAAATGATTATTATGCTTTTGCTTTAGAACAGGCTATATATTCGGTAGCCGAGACTGCTAAAGAGCTTAATAAAAAGAAAGATGCTATAAATTTTTATTTTTTATTATGTGAAAATAGAACAGAAAGAAATACCGAAATTAAATTTAAAGCTGTAAAATATTTACTTGAACTTTTTGCAAAAAAAGATTTGCAAAAGGTAAAAAAAATAGAAGATTTTTATTTTAACTTATTAAAGCGGGAAAAAGATTTAAGTGTAGGGTATGAATTTATATCCTTTTATATGAAAGAAAATCTAAAACAAGAACAAGAAGAGTTTTTAAAAAAGATAAAAGAATTTTATTAACCAAGAGCGGAAAAGTAAAATAAGGAGGAAGGTATTATGAAAAAAAGATTACTAATTGTTGGGTTATTAATGCTTACATTAGCAGGAACTGCTGTAGCTGGTTCTAGACCATCTACTAGAAGATCTGGTAACGGTGGTTGGGAAGCTGTTGAAGCTGCTCCATCTACTAGAAGATCTGGTAACGGTGGTTGGGAAGCTGTTGAAGCTGCTCCATCTACTAGAAGATCTGGTAACGGTGGTTGGTAGAAAGTATTTCTACCAACAGTCTATAAAACTAAAAGCAAGGGACAGCTGGCATGCTGTCCTTTTTTCATTTATTGATAAATTTTTATCCATATAGTATAATAAAATGTTATGTAATGGCTAGACAAAGGAGGCAATTTAACAAATGAAAAACTGTATTTTTATTGGAGTAGCAGGAGGAAGCGGAAGTGGTAAGACCACTGTAGCTCATAATCTTGTAAAAGCTTTTAAATCTGAGGATGCTGTTCTGGTAGAGCAGGATGCCTACTATACGGAATTAAACCACTTAACTATAGAGGAAAAGGCAAAGGTAAACTTTGACCACCCTAATTCCATAGAATTTGAACTTTTAAGAGAGCACCTTCTCAAGCTAAGCAGAGGTGAGAGTATTGAAAGACCAATATACGACTTCAAAACTCACTCTAGAAAAGAGGAGACTGTTTCCATCCACCCATCTAAGATCGTTATCGTAGAGGGAATCCTTCTTTTTGCAGTGCCTGAGATTAGAGATCTCTTTGATGTAAAGATCTTTGTGGATACCGATGCTGATGAGATGCTTCTTAGAAGGATCGAAAGAGATATAAATGAAAGAGGCCGTACCTTTGCCTCTATAAAAAATCAGTATCTGAACACTGTAAAACCTATGTATCTTGAGTTTTGCGAACCAAGCAAGAGATATGCTGATGTAATCATTCCTAGAGGGGGAGAAAATAAGATTGCTATCAACATGATCATTGCTAAATTAAAGAGATATCTGCAAAAAGGAGTTCTTTAATGGAGATAATCTCATGGAATGTCAATGGTATCAGAGCTGTTCACAAAAAAGGAGAGTTGGAAAATCTTCTGTTAAATCACTCTCCCGATATACTCTGTATCCAGGAAACAAAGGCTAACAAAGACCAGCTTGGAGAGGATATTCTTAACATTGGTCCCTATAACTCTTACTTTCAGTCAGCTACTGTAAAGAAGGGATATAGCGGGGTAGCTATCTATTCAAAGGTAGAGCCTCTTCACATTAAGGATATGGGAATAGAGGAGTTTGATGGAGAGGGAAGATTTATAGAGGCTAAGTTTAATGATTTTACCCTTATTAACTGCTACTTTCCAAACAGTCAAGAAAACGGAAAAAGGCTGGACTATAAGTTAGAGTTTTGTAACTCCCTTCTTAAGTACTGCAACTCCCTCATAGATTCTGGAGAGAATGTTATTCTTTGTGGAGACTATAACATTGCCCACAAGGAGATAGATCTTAAAAATCCAAAAAGAAATGAACAGAATCCTGGATTCCTTCCAGAGGAGAGAGCATGGATGACCACCTTCCTCACTGAGGGATATGTGGATGTTTTTAGAACCTTCTATCCAGAGAAAATAAAGTATACCTGGTGGTCCTATAGGTTTGGAGCCAGAGGTAAAAATATTGGCTGGAGAATCGATTACCACTGTGTTAACTCAGGGTTTTTAGACAATGTTAAGGACGTTAAAATTTTAGATGAAGTTATGGGATCCGACCACTGTCCAGTCTCTATAATTTTAAAGTAAATTTGAAGGAAATTCTAATTTTCATTGTACCTTTCTAATAAGGGGGTATAAAGTATGATTATAAAAATTTCTAATTTTATAGAGGGAGATGCAAGTGTACTCTTTGAGAAGCTAGACGTTAATATTTTAAAGGGTAAAAAGTTGACCCTTGATTTTCATTCGGTCGAATCTCTTCCCTATGATTTTCTCGAAGAGAGCATCGGTAAGCTCCTAGAAAAAAACTCCTTTGATGATATTCGGTATCAATTAAACTTCAAAAATGTAGATGTAGGAATTAAGGAGATGCTTGGAAAGATAGTAAAAGATAAGTATCAATAAAAAACCGCCTAAGGGCGGTTTTCTTATTATTTTCAATTTTATAACAAATGAAGGATGATATTAAATTAAGAATTTATATAAAACTTTTAATACCACTGGAAGAACTATTATTGTAGCTACTCCTGTGAGCCCAATAGCGAGACCACTCATAGCCCCCTCTACCTCTCCCATCTCGATAGCCTTGGAGGTTCCTACAGCATGACTTGAAACCCCTACTCCGATCCCCTTGGCTACTCTATTTTTTATCCTAAATATCTCACATATGATGGGGGCTGCCACTGCTCCAGTTATACCTGTTATCATTATTCCCACAATGGTAATAGCCTGTATTCCCCCTATATTCTTGCTCAGCTCCATCCCTATGGGAGTGGTTATAGATTTTGGAGCCATAGAAAGAAGCAATATCCTTTCTAATCCCATCACCTTTCCCAGTATTATGACAGAAGCTATAGATGTTATTGCTCCTACAGTCACCCCTATAAGTATTGGAAACAGGTGACTTCTTAAAAGGTCCAGCTGCTTATAGAGGGGAACTGCCAATATTACCGTAACGGGACCTAGGAAGAGGCTTAGCATCTTACTTCCACTTTCATAAGAATCCAGCGGTATTTTAAATGCCATTAATACCCCTACTATTAGAAGAATAGCTATTAATATAGGATTTAATATGGGCAGCCTATACCTGTTATAGATTCTTTTACCAATTTCAAAGGTACCCAAGGTTAAAATTATACCAAATAAAGGATGACTAGTTATCTCCATTTTTTTTCTCCCCTTTCCACAAGATACTGAACTACCTTTCCAGTTACCACCATGGTAATTAAGGTGGTTAGTATCATAAGAACCATTATCTTTATCCAATTTCCCCTCATATAGTCCAGGGAACTTATCAACCTTACTCCTGGGGGAATGAAGAATATTGCCATATTTATGAGAAGTATATCCACACCCCTCTCTATCTGCTTTACCTTTATTACTTTAAAGTATAGTGCTATAAATAGGAGAAACATTCCTATTACCGTTCCGGGAACGGGCAGAGAAAGGATTTGACTCAAAATCTCTCCCAAGTAGCTTATCCCGAATATAATTATAAACTCTAGAATCAATGTTACTACCTCCTTTTTTTACATTATATCACAATCTCCAAACTTTATGCTTCCCCTCTACTCATCATTTATTTATTATATTCTTTACTTATAATCTATCTAGGATGATAATCCAAGCCTTTATTTATTAGTTTTTTAGAAGAGTTATTAAAAAACTTACTTTAACTTTAAAATGCTTAATAGCTTTTTAGCTTATCGTAATTAACTCTTTTTATTCTTTAATTATATTTTATAGAGGATTATTAAAAAAACTATATATTTTATTGACACGCATTTGATTTTATGATATTATTTCAAAGTAATCTTGAGGGGATATAGCTCAGTTGGGAGAGCGACGCACTTGCACTGCGTAGGTCAGCGGTT
>CAYSGC010000133.1:0-6013 GCA_964430145.1 uncultured Fusobacteriaceae bacterium
TGGAACCGCTACCTAAAAGAGCTGTTCTTTAAACACTCCATTCCAGCTGAGGTAAGACGGGGGTCCTCTGCCTTAATGAGAGAATCCCTGTACATATCGTTGGATATGGTTATTCCCTCAACATATCCAAAATCAACTAAGCTCTCTATGATGAGTTCCCTTCTATACTCGGATATCTCCAGTTTATCCAGGTCCAGATCACGTTCCACGTCGAAATCTCCCCTCCCAGAGGAAGCATCGATGGCTTTTAGTATTTTATAGACTGAATTTCTTTCACTCATATTAACCTCCTAATTTTTTTATCTATATATACTATACACTTTTTAAAAAAACAAGTGTATTTTTAAAAGAAATTATTACATTTTTACATAGTTTTAAAGGGTATACTTGATCAGTATTTTATGTACAGTTTAAAAACTTTTGTCTAGCCAATTTCAAATTAAATGGAGCGTAACGCTCCGCCCCTTCCAACCTTATGCGATGGATTTTTACACGGGCACTAATCTATAATTCAATATTTTCTTAATAATTAAAAATCAATGTGACGCTGCATCCTAATAATCATTTGGAGTACTAATTACTTCATGAAAAGTTTTAATAAATTCTATACTTTCCTTGATAATAAAAAGGGCCCTAAGGACCCCGAGATATTTCTCAACTTTTAACCTAAAGCTTAAATCCATTCCTCCATAACAAAATTAAAAGTTGCCAGCCAGCATAGAGGATACAGTTTTAAATACAAATATTACAACAATTGCCAGTCCCCCCAACACTGCCAGTGTAATAACAGCGCTTAGAGCAGTGGAGATAACCCCGCTAAGGATGTCCTCTACACATTTAAAGAATAGGGATATTCCTCTGAATAATTTATTAAATATTTTCATCGTCATCCCTCCTGAAATTTTCTTTTACACATTTATTTTACCCGACACTTCCTTTAATTCATTCTTTTTTCTTCTAGTTTCTTCATTTTTTTATTTTTCCCCATCTGATTCTGCTAGTCCCAATAACCTAATAAAAGTTTTTTTAATAACTTTCCATTTTACGACAACTGACGTTATTATTTTTTATGAAATGGGTTATTATAAAAACATAAATAAAGAACTCTTTTAGAAGTTCTTTTTAAGAAGGAAGAAGTAGAAACTCTCGCAAATTTTCCCCTTTTTCTTTCAGATTAGAATCCCTCTCCAGGGATTCTTTTTTTTGCTAACTCCCTCTCTTTTCAATCCATTGCTGCTCATCCTCTACCTTCATACCATCTATTGCGACTAAATAAAATAAGAGATCTCCCAGCTAATGTGGGAAATCTCCGTCCCTATCTCTTATAAAGTCTTCAAATAACTTATTCAATATTTTCTGTAAACTATTCTGTATGGGTTCCCCCAAAGTACCAGTTTCCTAAAGATGTTCTCTCCCAGGATTTAACCTTTGATTTTACCATAAATTTATTTGTATAGTAGTAGAGTGGAATAAGAACCTGCTCCTCAAAGAGCATCTCTTCAGCATTGTAGAGCAGTTCATCCCTCTTCTCTCCATCCTCCTCATACTTTGCCCTAGTGAGAAGGTCATTGTATTCCTCCTTCACCCATTGAGCTGAATTATTTCCACTCAGAGATTCAAAAACCTCCAGCATCGACATTGCATCTGGATAATCTATGGACCATCCAAACCTGGCAACGCCATTGTATTCACCCTTCCCACGGGTATTCAAAAATACGCCCCACTCTTGGTTCACCAGTTCTACATCTATATTTAAGACATCCTTCCACATAGCCTGTACAGCTTCAGCTATGGCCTTATGGGTTTCAGAGGTATTATACAGAAGTTCTAACTTCGGAAACCCTTCTCCATTTGGGTATCCTGCCTTAGCCAAAAATTCCCTCGCCCTTTGAGGATCACCATCTACAGGAATTCCATAGTCTACGCCCTTAGCAAAGAGTTCTCCCTCAGAGTTTTTAATTGCATCTGTTGAGGGAACATAAGTAGTAGCTGGTGTCTCTCCCCCTCTTGTTATATTATCTACAATGGCTCTTCTGTTTATGGCATAATTCAGAGCCTTTTTTACATCAATATTATCTGTGGGAGCCTTCTTATTATTGAAGACATAAAAGTATGTTCCTACCCCTGGTTTCACATAAAAATCTTGACTCTCTGTTGATAACCTAATTATCTCCTGGGTTGGAATATTTGAGATAATATCCACTTCCCCTGTTTCAAAAGCAGTTAGAGAGGTGGATTCATCGGTTATTATAGGAACCTCTATCATATTCAGTTTTACTTCCTCTGCATCCCAGTACTCCGGATTTTTTTCCAGAAGAAACTTGCTTCCTATATCATACTTAGAAAGCTTAAATGGACCATTGGATATATACGTTTCCGGTTTGCTCGCCCAGGTATCTGGTAGCCTTTCTACAACCTCCTCCTTCACCGGCATAAAGGTATAGAAGGTGGTAAGGTTTAAAAAATAGGGAGTAGGCGCTGCCAGCCTCACAATAAGTGTATTGTCGTCAGGTGTCTCTATGCCTACATTCTGTTGCTTCCCCTTACCCTCATAATATGCCTGTGCTCCCTCTATCTGAAAAAAGAGCATTGCATAGGTAGAGGCTGTTTCTGGAGACATAGCACGCAGCCATGAGTACTTAAAGTCCTTTGAAGTCAATGGCGTTCCGTCGGACCACTTGGAATCTCTCAAGTAAAAAGTGTATACTTTTTTGTCATCACTTACCTTATAATCCCTAGCTATTCCAGGAGTCAATGTACCTTCCCTCTCACGAAGAAGCCCTTCAAAGAGATTATTAATGAGGCTCCCTGCCACAGCTTCAGAGTTTAAACCAGGATCCATATGCCTAGGATCTGAGGCAGCTACATACTTTAGAACCTGCTGGGAAGATTCCTTCTCCTCCGACTTCTCCTTGCCACAGGACACCAAAAACACAATTGATAATAAAATTAATAATCGTTTCATTTTTTTTCCTACCTTTTATTTCATTATTTTTTTCTATTAATATTAAGAATGTATACTTAAGGTGATTTATAGATGTCAAGTTTTTTTATTTTTATCTTTCTAAAATTATTATTACATGTTATTCCTGTACAAATTGAACTTATTATAGGAAAATTCCATTCTTATAAAGTGTTTTTTTCTTAAACAGAATAAAATTGCCCTCCTGTTGCTTTTCACACCTACATAATGTAAAATCTACCTAAGATTAAAGATTTAGGAGGACGTTATGCAAAAAATCATTTTAGACTGTGACCCGGGGATGGATGATGCCCTGGCCATTATAAACGCCATAGCCGATAAAAATATCGAGCTCCTGGGACTTTCAACTGTTGCTGGAAATGTAGCTCTCCACCATACCAGAAGAAATGCCCTGGATATACTCCATCACCTGGGGATAGATATCCCTGTATATGAGGGAACCCACAAGCCCTTAAAAAGGGAGCTGCACATTGCTGAGGAGTTTCACGGAGCTGAGGGAATGGGGGACCTCAACCTGAAAAACTCCTCAAAAAGTGCACATAATAATTTTGGAGAGTTTTACCTTGAGTGTGCCAGAAGGTACCCCCATGAAGTAACCCTGGTTGCAGTGGGGCCCCTTACAAATGTTGCCATAGCTCTCAGGGATTATCCCGAGCTGAAGGAACTCTTGAAGGAGATTATCTTTATGGGAGGAAGCCTCAGCGGAGGAAATGTTACACCCCACGCTGAGTTCAATATCTACGTGGACCCAGAGGCAGCTAATCTAGTTCTCGGAAGCGGTCTTCCCGTTACTATGATCGGCTTGGACGCTACCCTCAAAGCAAAGTTTTCAAGGGAGGAGCTGGATGAGCTGAGATCAAACGATTCCCTCTACTCGAAGTTTTCCATGGAGATCTTCGACTCCATGTTCAGAGTAAGAAAGGCCATTGGTATGGACAGTGTTGTCTTCCATGATTCCATAGGAGTGATCTCATCTGTATATGGAGGGGCTTTTACCTTTGAAAATAAAAGGATCCTTGTGGATGTGGGAGATAGAAGAGGGGAGACCAGGGAGGATGAAAACGGGTTCCCTGTGGAAGTTGCCATGGATTTTGACAGAGAGTGGTTTAAAAGGTATCTGTTAGATGTATTAAAGTAAGGTGGAGTCACCCTTTTAAAGGGTGGCTTTTTTTATTCTATAAAAATATTTTAGATTATTTTTAAAAGATTTATATTATCACTTCAATAAAAACAAAACTTCTGAAAGAATGAAATAGTATACCTTTAATTATTTATTTTTTTTAAGAATTTAATTATTTTTTTCACTTAAATATTGACATTATTTCCTTTCGGGGTAAAATCACTATTAATATAAAGGTATATGGGAGGTCCTATGAAAAAAACGACTCTATTATTGGCAGGGTTATTACTGCTTAGCCAGCTTACTGCGGCTGAGATGAAAAAAAATGTTAAGTTTACTGAAAAAACTTATGGAGTGTGCAGCAGGGAGATGTCTGTGGAGGTGTTAGATGGCAGGATCGCTTCCTTCAGTGCTGTGAGAGGCTGTCCGGGAAACCTCAACGCTCTCTCTAAGGTTCTTCCTGGAATGGAGGTAGAAAGAGTTATCGATCTTCTAGATGACAACTACTGCTCTGGAGCTCCCCTTGCAGGTTATACCTCATGCATGGACAACCTGGTAGAGATGCTTAAATACCATGTTATGGGAGAGGGAGAGGGACACATTCAGGAGATAAGAAAAAATCAGAAAGCTGGCAGAAAGGTAGTTGCCTTTACCGGACATATCTGCAGTGGTTGCGGTCTTTGCAATGCCCAGTTAAGCTAATTAGGAGGAGATTATGAAAAAGATATTTATTACAGTCCTGGCTGCAGGATGCCTTCTTTCCCAGATGGCTTCAGCTCAGGTGAAGACTGGAACTGGTTTCGGATTTAAGGGAGATGTTAAGGTAAGCGTTGAGACCAAGGGGGATAAGATAGAAAAGATAACTGTTCTTGAGCATCAGGATACTGAAAAGTATGCTCTCCCGGCCTTTGAATCCCTTACAGAGGAGATTATTGCCAAGCAGAGTCTGGATATAGATGATTATGCCGGAGCTACCTACTCTTCCATGGGATTTAAGGAGGCTGTAACCGACGCTTTAAACTAGTTAACTGCCCAAAATTTAGCTGTCATTTTATGGCAGCTTTTTTTTGTTTTTTGATGATATATTTTACTTTTAAAACTATATAAAAAGTATATATATACCAAATAAAAAATATATAGATTTCAGAAAGATTTTAGTTGCTTTTAAATGATTAAAGATATAAAATATCTTGCTAATCTCAGCTTATATAAAATTAAAGATTACAATGGTTGATATCGATGAAATATTTCGTTATATGAGCTGAGAATATTTTTAAGTCACTATTACTAAATATTAGAGGTGTTAAATGAAAGAATTTGAATATCTTGTTCAAGATGAACTTGAGAAGTTTATAGCTGCTTTAAGCTATGAAAAAGTGGATCAAAGAGATATCGATGGAAATACCCTTTTACACGTGGCAACAAAAATTGGGAGCCTAGGTGGGGTGGAGATCCTTTTGGATTTTGGAGCAGATATAAACATTAAAGATAAAGTTGGAGAGACCCCTCTTCACCTGGCAGCAAGAAATAATGACAAGGAGATATTTCAGCTTCTGTTAGAGGGCGGGGGAGACCTCTCTGTAAAAAACAACTCCCAAAGAACACCTGAACACCTTGCTGGGAAGGAAATTTCCAGGATCATTGAGAGATATATCGAGGATTATGGATATACTGAAAAGATCCCTAAACACAGAAGGTGGGAGGATTAAAAGTAGATTAATTTTTTTGGAGGTAATTGATGAACGTAGCTTTTATAATAGATGAGTGGGAGTCTTTAAATCCCGCTAAGGATTCTACCCTTAGAATGATCCATGAGTGTTGTCTTAGAGGGCATATGGTGGGTGTACTATACCCTCACAGCCTTACTATCAGAGACAATATCACCTATGGATTTGTAAAGATGTTGAAGA
>CAYSGC010000133.1:6113-8198 GCA_964430145.1 uncultured Fusobacteriaceae bacterium
TTTGGAGCCGACCGTATGATCTTAAAACCTCTAGACGGTTATGGAGGAAGCGGTGTTATTGTAATTGAAAAGAGCGCCCGTAAGAACCTCAGCTCCCTACTGGAATTCTATATAAATGGTAAAACTGGAAAACACTACGTTATCGTTCAGGAATATATTCCAGAGGCTGACCAGGGAGATGTAAGAGTACTCATGTTAAATGGTGAACCTATAGGGGCTTACAACAGAGTTCCATCTGCCGAGGATAACAGGTCAAATATCAGCGCTGGTGGAAGTGCTGTTAAACACAAGCTTACCGATGATGAGATAAGAATCTGCAGAAGAATAGGTAAGAAGCTGGTTCAGGACGGTATCTTCTTTGCAGGTCTTGACATTATTGCAGGTAAGCTGATCGAAGTAAATGTTCAGAGTCCTGGAGGAATCGTTAATATCAATAAACTTAACAGAGTTAAGCTTCAAAAAAGCATAATTGATTTTGTTGAGGACAAGGTACAGGAGATCGCGGACTTCTTCAATCAGAAGGAGTTTAGATTAAACAGAAGAAAGATCTTCAAGCAAGAGGTAACCCATGAAAAGACTAAGCACTAACGAAATATTAGATAAGATCCATCACCTGGAGAGCTTTGAAGCAATCAGCCAGAGCGGTGGATTCAAGATAAAGGTGGACTCCTACGTTCCATATATAGGAGCTGCAATCCATGCTGGAAGTGCTCTCAGAAAGGAACTTAACTACAAGATCAACCTCTCTGGTTTTCAGAGGTGGCAGGAGGAGGACCCATGCACAGATGAGTTCATTAAGGAACTCCCTATTACTGTGGTGGCTCTCGACAGCAGATATGAATATGACCTCAACAGAGGGAAGGGCAGCTGCATCTACGATGAAGCCTGGGGAAAGAAGGTTTGGCGTGAGGAGCTTAATCCCTCTGAAATCGAGGATTCCTTGGCAAAACACGATGAATTCTATGAGGTAATCTCCTTCCTCATAAGGAAGTTGGAGTATCTCTTCTCCGAGGTATTTATATTTGATCTCCACTCATATAATTATAGAAGAGACGGTATCAACCATGATGCTCCCCTATTTAACCTGGGAACCCACTTTGTAAAGGACAGCTTTAAGGAAAGAGCCGATGCCTTCCTTGAGGAAGTAGTAAAGTTAGATATCGATGCTGTGGAAAACCTCAGCGGAAAAAACATTGTTTTTCACGGAAAGGGCTATCTGGCTGAGTTTGTTAATACTCACTTCTGCAGAACTACTGTATTTCCCCTTGAAGTAAAGAAGGTTTACTGCAATGAGAATAACGGTATCTACTATAAAGCTATCATTGAGGCCATAGGAGAAGCTGTACACCAGGCAATTTCATCCTTCCTCACTAAAAATACAGACAATATCTCCTACCACACCCTTAATAACTTTTCAACTCCTGCCGAGGAGGGGGAAGTGGATGTGATCCTGGCTGAAAGAATAGCCGAGCTCATGCAGAGAAACTACAGGGAGAGTAATAGGGGGGAGTATACAAGTTGTGAGATCGAGTATCTTACTTCCAATAAAACCCCAGAGGTTATGATGGAAAGGATTAAGCAGTCATTTTTGGTCTATGCCCGAAGAAGGGATAAAGTAGTGGGATGCGGTATCCTTATCAGAAAGGATGACAGAGTTGAGGCTAAGATGCTCAATGTAGACCCATCCCTCCAGGGATTGGGGTTGGCAAAAAAGATCTGCACCATCAGGGAAGATTTTGCAAGAAGAGAGGGATACAAGCACCTCTATATTGAATCTCTCAAGTATGAAAATACCATCAACTTCCACAGCAAAAGGGGATTCTATCCAATTCAAAGTCCGAGAAAGTTAAAGTACTCAATATATATGAGGAAGGATATCTAGATCCTACCTAAATTAAGTTTAAGGCTCTCCTTCTTCAGAAGGAGAGCCTTTTTAGAGGGAAACTATAGAGAAATAGGCTAGAATTATAATCCTTGATTAATTTCGCCTTACTCATGGAAGTAAAAGATGATATAATATTTTTATAATTAATTTTTTGGAGATGAGGTTATGAAGAAGCAGGAAGCAGGACTTTTATTTTTATC
>CAYSGC010000134.1:0-8057 GCA_964430145.1 uncultured Fusobacteriaceae bacterium
TAACATAAATATTTTTTTCATAACTTTCCCCCTGGTTAAAATTATTGTCTCTAAAATTATTTTAACACAAGTAATAGCGTAAAAAAAGTTTTTTTATAAAATTTTGTAAAATATTTTACGTTGTTTTGAGAACGAAAAGTTTTTTTTTGGAACGATTTGTTATTTAAGCTTTGATATTTCTTTCTTTACATCGATCTCCTTGGAAACTATTGCCTTTCTCACCTTCTCTAATTGAGCAAGCTTTTCCTCACTTATCACATCTTTAGTGTACTCAAGATCAGTTATTCCCACACCATCGTTTTCCACATTAAATATCCTTGTTCCCGGCTCAAACTTCCCATTCTTAAGATCTTCAATCACAGAAACAATTGCTATATCAAGTCTCTTTAGCATAGATGTAAGTACAAGCCCCTCCTCAAGATAGTCCTGATCGGAATCCACTCCTATAGCATAGAAATCTCTTTCTCTGATAGCTTCAAATAATCCGTTTCCGCTTCCTGCTGCTGCATGATAGATTACATCTACCCCATTATCGTTCATCGAAAGAGCAACTTCCTTCCCCTTTGTAGGATCATTAAAGGGATTATTTCCTCCTATAAAAGCCTGGAATGCTTCAGCCTCTGGATTTACATACTTTGCTCCAGCAAAGAACCCGTCTCCAAACTCCCTTATAGTAGGCACGTCCATTCCCCCTATAAATCCTAGCTTGTTTGATTCAGTCATCATCGCTGCAAGAGCTCCAACTAGGAAGGATCCCTCTCCCGTATCAAATATTGCCCCTATAGCGTTAGGAGACTCCACTGGCATATCCACCAGCATAAACTTAGATTCAGGATAATCTCCTGTTACCTTTTTCATAGCATCTGCCATCTGGAACCCTATTCCTATAGTCAGGTCAAAGTTATTTTCTGCAAACTCCGAAAGGAATCCCTCATACTCGGAAACAGTTGCAGGTTCCACATACTTAAACTCTATTCCAAGCTTCTCCTCAGCGTCCTTCATTCCCTTATAAGCCAAATCATTAAATGACTTGTCACCAAGCCCTCCAACAGAAAGAACCAGTCCCACCTTCATCTTCTTCTCCTGAGAGGCTGATCCCTCCTTACTTCCGCATCCTGTTAAAAGCATCGATAAAATTAATCCCATTACCAGTAAAAACTTTTTCATAATTCTTCTCCTCCTAAACTTCACACAAAAAAAACAGGAACTCTGCAAACAAATAAAAAAATTATCGTTCACAAACTCCTGTTAACATTAAACTATTTATCTTTTCAGACAGGTTGTCAAAAAAAAGGTGAGACATAGATACTGGAAAACCAAGGCTTAACTTCTTACCCATACTTAAAAACATCTACTCTCTCCTCCCTTTCTCTGTCAAAACTCCAAATATTATATCAAAAAAAATGAAATCTATCAATGAAGAAACCCTTATTCCCTTCCTTTTATTTCATTTTTATAATATTTTTTTCATTTTTTTATCTAGACACCTTAAACTGAGGTAATAAAAAAGGGACACCTGAAGGTGCCCCATTGGATCAAATTAATATAACTTAGAGATCTCATCCTTTACAGAGATTTCCTTGTTTATCAGCATCTGCTTGATCTCCTCTAACCTTGCAAGCTTCTCCTCACCGATCTTCTCCTTTGTGTAAGTAAGCTCAGTGATTCCAACTCCGTCGTTAGCTACATCAAACATTCTTGTTCCACCTTCAAACTCTCCTGCCTGAAGGTCCTTGATTACTGCTATAATAGCGTTGTCTAACTTCTTCATCATAGAAGTAAGTACTAGTCCTGGCTCAAGGTAATCCTGGTCCGAGTCCACTCCAACTGCATAGAAGTTTCTCTCTCTTGCTGCTTCAAATAGTCCGTTCCCGCTTCCTGCTGCTGCATGGTAGATTACATCGATACCATTGTCATTCATCGAAAGAGCGATCTCCTTACCCTTTGCAGGGTCGTTAAATGGACTGTTTCCTCCTACAAAAGCCTGAACAATCTCGATGTCGTTGTTTACGTATCTTGCTCCAGCAAGGAATCCGTTTCCAAACTCTCTAATTGGCGGTACATCCATTCCACCTATAAATCCTACTTTTTGATTTTCAGACATCATCGCTGCAAGAGCTCCTGCTAGGAATGACCCTTCCTCTGTATTAAATACTGCACCAATTGCATTAGGAGCCTCTACTGGCATATCCACTAGCATAAACTTTGAATCAGGGTAGTCAGCTGCTACCTTTTCCATAGCATCTGCCATCTGGAACCCTATTCCTATAGTTAGATCATAATTATTTTCAGCAAACTCACCCAAGAAACCTTCAAACTCACTTACACTTGCAGGCTCTACATATTTAAACTCAATTCCTAATTCCTCTTCTGCTCTCTGCATTCCTGCATAAGCTAGGTCATTGAATGACTTATCTCCTAGTCCACCTGTTGAAAGAACTAAACCAACCTTTAACTTTCCCTCTTCTGTAGAAGCTTCCTTCTTCTCTCCACAAGCTGTCAGAAGTAGCGTTAATATCATACCTAATACTAAAAGTACCTTCTTCATCAAATTTGTCCTCCTTATTTACTAACTGCCTCATTAAGTGCTAGTATCTCATAATTTATGCCCAAACTTTCAGAAGTATATCACTTTTTTAGTGTTTTGTAAAGGTTTACTTCCCACATTTTTGAAACTAAAGGGTGTCCAGTGTAAAGAAAAACTCCACAATATCCCCTTCCAGCCTTACTCCATACTCACTTCCATGCTTCTCCAGTATCCCCTTTACAATGGCAAGTCCAAGTCCCGTTCCCTCGCTGCTTCTGGCTTTGTCCCCCCTGTAAAATGGTGTCCATATCTCCTTAAGGTCCTCCTCTGCAAGGTTATCACAGGTGTTTTTCACCCTTACCCTTACCTTGTTGTGTACTTCCTCTATATCCACCTCTATCCTTCCCTGATTTTTGGCGTACTTAAAGGCATTTCCTATGAGGTTTTCCAGCACTCTTCCTATATACTTTGAGTCTCCCTTGGCAGAAATATCCCTCTCTGGATAGGATACCCTGTAGTTTTCAAAGTCATAGGAGTACTTGTCCATTATCCTTCTTACCATCATTCCCACATTTATATCCTTCATCTGGATCTTTAGATACCCTGCTTCTATCTGGGAGATAAGGAGTAGCTCCTTTACAAGAGAGTCTATCTTCCGGCTCTCCTCAACTATTACCTCACAGTAAAAATCTCTGTTTTCCTCTGAAGCTATGCCCTCCTGAAGACCCTGGGCATACCCCTGAATTATGGCTATGGGAGTTTTCAGCTCGTGGCTTACACTGGCCACAAACTCCTTCCGTAGGTTTTCCAGTTTCTTCTCATGCTCGATATCCTCCTTGAGCTTTTCATTGGCTCTGTTCAGCTCAAAGATTACACCCTCCAGCATATCTCCCATCTTATTTACGCTGTTTCCCAGCTCTCCCAGCTCATCCTGCCTCTTCTCTGTAAACTTCTTATTAAAGTTGAGCTCGGCAATATCCTTGGTTATCTCCTTGAGACGGATTATGGGATCTGTTATCTTTTTACTGAAGAGAAGGGATAGCAGTATTCCAAATACCATTACAAAGGCTATGAGCCTCATATAGTAGCTGCTGGAGATAGAAACCGCTTCCCTGATAGAACTTATGGGAGTCCTTATTTCCAGAAGGCTTCCCTTTGAGTATCCCTTGTAGAGGATAATATACTCCCCCATATAGGTTTGCAGCCTTACCCGTTCCACAACAGCTTCTCCAGAGGTGATCCTCTCCATCACCTCGTCCCTCTTAAACTTCTCTATAAAACCATCGTCCAG
Organism: uncultured Fusobacteriaceae bacterium; assembly: GCA_964430145.1. Classification (GTDB taxonomy): domain Bacteria; phylum Fusobacteriota; class Fusobacteriia; order Fusobacteriales; family Fusobacteriaceae; genus Propionigenium. Next base: position 3,819 of record CAYSGC010000134.1, read on the forward strand.
GTCCTCATAGAGGTTCTCTGCACTGAGGGGTTTTATATATACAGTTACATTTTCCTCCCTCTCCAGCTCATCCAGGTCTATTATATACTTGGGGTTTATAACTATCTCCGATATGGATTTCAGGCTCTTTATCTTGCTCTCCACATAAAACTTTTCCAGGTAGAACTCACTTATGATATATATTCCGCCGCCTATGAGGATTATAACACTGAATATCATGAAAAAAAGCTTTTCCCTTATCCTCATCTACTCCTCCTCAAATCTATAACCAAATCCTCTTATGGTGTGGATATAGGTGTCCCCCACCTTCTTTCTCAGCCTCTTCACATGGGTATCCACCGTTCTCACATCTCCAAAGTAGTCCCACCCCCAGACAGAGTTGAGGATCTTTTCCCTGGAGAGGGCCAGTCCCTTGTTCTGAACGAAGTAGAGGAGAAGGTCAAACTCTTTGGGAGTAAGGTCCAGGTTATCCCCTTCGAGCATAACCCTTCTGACCCCCTCATCTACCACTATCCCCTTGGTTACCACCTTATCCGGTTTACCGCTTCTCCTAAAGATCGACTTTATCCTGGCAATAAGCACCTGGGGATTGAAGGGCTTAGTTATATACTCATCTGCTTCCAGCTGGAAACCAAATAGTTCATCGCTGTCCTCACTTCTGGCTGTAAGCATAATTATTGGAATCCCCGAACTCTCCCTCACCTTCCGGCAGACACTCCAGCCATCCATCTTGGGGAGCATTATGTCCAACACCATCAGGTCATACTCTGTTTCACAGAATTTTTCATATCCCTCCTGACCGTCTCCTGCTTCATCCACATGATATCCCTCCCTCACAAGGTAGTCCCTTATGAGCCTTCTCATCTTCCATTCATCTTCTATAATCAATATTTTTTTCATAGGATCTCCTCTTTTCCCTCTACATAAAAAGAGTCCCTTTAGGACTCCCTCTACTTATTTCTTATCTTTGCTGTTTTAAGTGATTTTTCATACTTCTTGTAGATGAAAAAACTAAATACCGATGTCATCCCCATTCCTAAGATCAATTGTAGCATAAAAACCACCTCCACTATCTGTCTTGCTATAGGAATATTATACCCTATTTTTTTGTCAAGACTGTGTCATTATTTCAAAAGTTTATTTATTGTGTAGAGAAGTTCATCTACCACCTCATCCCTTCCCTCTTTTATCTGCTCTACAACACAACTCTTCATATGTGCTTCTAAAAGGGATCTTCCCACTCCGTTTAGGGCTGACTTTGCTGAGGATATCTGATTTAACACATCGTCGCAGTATACATCCTCATCTATCATCCTCTGGATAGCTTTTACCTGTCCCTCTATCCTATTCAGTCTCCCTCTAAGCCTTCTCTTAAACTCCTCGCTGTGATGAGCATTTTTCTGACAGCAACTCTTATCTTCCACTGTTATCTCTCCTCTTTTCACTGTTCTCATATAGATTAAACCCTTGACTTAAATCTCTTAAGCCTTAAAGCATTGGTTACCACAGATACCGAACTCATTGCCATAGCTCCCCCTGCTATCATAGGGTCTAAAAGGTGTCCTGTTATCAGGTAGAGTCCCCCGGCAGCTATTGGTATCCCCAATGTATTGTATGCAAAGGCCCAAAACAGGTTCTGCTTTATATTTCTCATTGTAGCATGACTTAGCTCAATAGCTCTAGCCACATCTGTTATATCATTTTTCATGAGCACCACTTCAGCACTTTCTATGGCTATATCTGTACCATTTCCAATGGCCACCCCTATATCTGCCTGGGCCAGAGCAGGAGCATCATTTATTCCGTCTCCCACCATTATAACTCTGCTTCCCTCTTCCTGCAGCCTCTTTACCTCTACTGCCTTACCTTCTGGTAGTACCTCTGCCAGCACCTCATCTATTCCTGCCTTTCTGGCTATGGCATGGGCTGTCTTCCTGTTGTCACCAGTTATCATAGCTACTCTAAGCCCCATCTCTTTTAATACTTTTACTGCTTCTATGGAATTTTCCTTTAGGGTATCTGCTATTCCCACAACTCCGGCAAAGTGACCGTCTATCACAACCATTACAGGGGTCTTCCCCTCATCTGCCAGGCTGTGTATCTCATCTATAAGTTCTACATCTACCTTCATCTCCTCAAGAAGTCTTATATTTCCAGCAGCTACTCTTCTTCCGTTAACTCTTCCCTCTATTCCCTTACCTGTTATAGAGTGGAACTCCTCTACAGGAAGAACTGCTTTCCCCTTCTCCTTGAGATGTTGCACTATAGCCTCTCCCAGGGGATGCTCCGAGTGCCCCTCCAGGCTTCCCAGGAGCTGTATCATCTCATCCCCATCTATATTGTGGGGAAGGACATCTGTTACCACTGGTTTTCCCTGGGTTATGGTTCCCGTCTTATCAAAGACCACTATATCTCCCCTGTGGGTCATCTCCAGAGCCTCTCCTCCCTTAATGAGGATTCCCATCTCAGCTCCCCTTCCAGTTCCAACCATAATCGCTGTAGGTGTAGCAAGCCCCAGAGAACATGGGCAGGCTATTACAAGTACCGATATTAAGATAGTCAGGGCAAAGACAGCTGGAGTCTCATGGAGCTCCACCATTCCTTTACTTCCCAGGTAGTACCAGATAGCAGATGATAGGATGGCTATTCCCATTACCACAGGTACAAAGTAACCTGATATTATGTCTGCCATCTTGGCTATTGGAGCTTTGGACCCCTGAGCATCCTCCACAAGTCTTATTATCTTTGCAAGAGCCGTGTCCTCTCCAGTGGCTGTAACCTCTATATCCATACTTCCCTGCATATTGATACTTGCTCCCACCACTGAATCTCCAATGCCTTTGGACACCGGCATACTCTCTCCAGTGAGCATCGCCTCATCCACACTGCTTCTTCCCCTTACTACGACTCCGTCCACGGGAACCCTCTCTCCCGGCTTCACAAGAAGAATATCTCCCCTTTCCACATCATCTATTCCAACCGCAATAATCCTTTCTCCTCTTTTGAGGTTAGCGGTCACCGGCTGAAGGTCCATGAGCTTTCTTATGGCTTCAGAGGTCCTTCCCTTACTTACCTCCTCCAGGTACTTCCCCAGCTTTATAAGGGCCAGGATTACAACAGCCGATTCAAAGTAGAGAAGGTGTAGATAGGAGAGGTCTCCATCTACTATCCTGTAAGTTCCATAGAGGCTGTATATAAAGGCAGCCCCTGTTCCCAGTGCCACAAGGGAATCCATATTGGGCGCCCTCTTAATCAGGCTCCTTATACCCCTTGTATAAAAATCCCTGCACAGGTATAGTACCGGTATTGTCAGTGCCATCTGAAATACCGCAAAGGACACTCCATTATAATCTGGATTGATAGCTTCAGGTACCCACATCCCCATCATATGTCCCATGGAAACATAGAATACCGGGATAGACAGAAGCATTACCCATATAAACTTCCTCCACTCCCCTGCAAGGGCTCTCCTCTTTTCATCAAAGACCTCAGCAGTGGATACCCTCTCCTCCACTAGTTGAAATCCAAGGTTCTCTACCTCCTCCTTGATCTCGGAGAACTTAATTACTAACTTATCATATTCCAGAGTCACCCTTTCAGTGGCAAGATTTACCTCTACCCTTTCAACTCCCTCTAGCTTTGCGATATTGGTCTCAACCTTTCTCACACAGGACTGACAGCTCAGCCCCTTGATCCCTGCTATTTTTTCCTCTAAGCTTCCCTTTTTTTTCTCTGATAGGACCTCCTCTCCCTTAAATCCAAGATCCTCCACCACAGCTATAATCTCCTCCGAGGGAACTCTGTACTCCTCTGCTTTTACAGTAAGGAGTTCCATTATTAGGTTTACTCCGGCAGACTCTACCCCCTCCATCTGTCCTACTCCATTCTCTATCTTCCTTACACAGGACTGGCAACCCATTCCAGTGATCTTAAACTTTCTTTCCATCCTCTGCCTCCCTTTACGCTGATCTCTATAATCTAGTTTATCTCTCTTCCAAATATACCCCTATACCCTATATTTTGATTCTATCACCGCTTTCCCTACTTGTCAACTAAAGAAACAAAAAAAAGAAGCCAGAGGCTTCTCTCAATTTAATAATTATTCGTTACTTCTGTCTTGATACAGAAGTAACCAAGAAATCAAGACCCGTTGAAAATATCTATTTCATTCTAAACAAAATCTTAAAAAATCGTAACTCACTTCGTTCGGACAAACGAATATTTTTCTAAATTTTATTT
>CAYSGC010000135.1:0-8036 GCA_964430145.1 uncultured Fusobacteriaceae bacterium
CCGCTCTGGGTAAACTTAAATCCCAGAGCTCCCCCATTGGAGAATCCTCCAAAGAATACCTCCTTCTCATTAGCTCCATATACAGAAAAAAGGTAGTGGATTATCTTCCTGTAAAACTTCTCCTCATCTATATCAGCTTCTCTTGCCGGATGGAGCCTTCCAAGTCTACCGTCATTCCAGTAGGGTCCAAAGGAGTCTGGATATACAACTATAAGATTCTCCTTCTGGGCCATCTCCTCAAACTCATAGGCTGTGGCTGTCCTCATTATATCCCCGTTGCAGTGGGAACCGTGAGCAAGAAAGATAATTCTGGCTCCTGGTTTTAACCCCTCTGGGATGAAGTAGGAAAATCTTCTCTCCACTCCATCGATATGAAGGACCTTCTTCACTGTTCCCTCCTTGAAAACAACTCCCTCCAGGTGACTCACCATCTGGGGCACAACTATCTTCCCCATGCTACTTATTTATCCTTTTCTTCAGTGGGAACATGAATACATCTCTCATGGCACCCGTATCGTCGGCCTGCTCTTCTACCTGGGGAGCATCAACAAGCTCTACCTCTCCAGCGTACTCATAAGTCCCCTCCTCATATACCTCAAAAAGGTGAAGGGCAAACCCCTCATCAGCTGCATTTAAGATAGATTTGTTCTGCCTCTTCATCTCCTGGTTCCCCTTCTTTCCCATACCTGTAAAGTAGAGGATCTCCCCATCCTTCCTGTGCCTATATGAGCAGTTGTCAAACTTGGCTATAAGAACTATAGTATTGGTCTTCTTACTCTTTCTGACACCTCCCTGGTTGCTGCAGAGAAATAACTCCGCTATATCCTTGTTTCCTATCTTATCTCCAATATTAAGGTCTCTGTAATCCATAATCTCCTCCTAAATCTACTGACATTTTCAGTTAAAGGTTAACACAGAAATGGGATTATTTCAACACCTCTTCCCCTGAGAGAAAAGGCATAAAAAAGGGAAAGGCCCTTTTCTTGGTATAGATAAGTAGCGGATTACTGATACAGCTAAGGAGGAGGATATGGAACACAATGAGAGAAAGCCAGAGTGGCTGAGGATAAAGGTACAGGCCAATAATGAGGTAAGGGAGGTGGAGGAGCTCCTGGGTACCCTAAACCTCAATACAGTGTGCAGGGAGGCAAGGTGTCCCAACAGGTGCGAGTGCTACTCCAAGAAAACAGCTACCTTTATGATAATGGGAAGCATATGTACCAGGGGATGCACCTTCTGCAATGTAAGGGGAGGAAATCCTGAACTGCTCAGCAGGGAGGAGCCTGCCAATATAGCAAGGGCTGTGGAGAGGCTGGGGCTGAAGTATGTGGTGGTTACCTCGGTAACAAGGGATGATCTGGAGGACGGGGGAGCAGATCACTTTGGGAGGGTAATAGAGGAGATAAGGAGAACTACCCCAGGTGTCAGGGTGGAGATCCTTATACCGGATCTTAAGGGGAAAAGGAGCGCTATTGAAAGAATTGCTCAGGCTGCCCCAGAGGTGCTCAACCACAATATAGAAACTGTCCCCAGGCTCTATCCCACCGTTCGGCCAGGGGCTGATTACAGGAGAAGCCTGGAGGTCATAAGGGATATCAAGGCGATGAATCCCAAGATCAAAACAAAGTCGGGGATAATGCTCGGGCTGGGGGAGACTCGTGAGGAGGTCATAGAGGTGTTTGGAGATCTCAGGGATCATGGCTGCGACCTGTTAACTATAGGTCAGTACCTGAGACCCTCTAGGGAGCATACTCCCATGGAGAGATACATTACCCCTGAGGAGTTTTCCTGGTACAGGGAGAGGGCTCTTGATATGGGGTTTGAGGGGGTTGCATCGGGGCCTCTTGTGAGAAGTTCCTACAATGCATGGGAGCTCTATAGTTCAGAGGGCTAATTCATAAAAAAAATTAGTTGTATTATTTTAATCGTAATTACAAGCGCCTTGGAGAGTGAAATAAAATTCATCAAAGATTTAAACTTTAAAATTTGATATTTCTTAATAATAAAACCCTCTTCAGATAATCTGAAGAGGGTTGCTTTTTTATACTGTAACTTCCCTTGCTTTATACTTTTTAAGGGTAACCTCTGAATCTGATGGCAGAGCAAAGAGCGGTATAAACCTGTCCAGTCCTGTAAGAGTAAGGAAGAGGATACTGAACACTGCTATTACAGCCATGAGGTTGAACCTTATAAGGTCTATCGCTATGAAGTTGTGAAGAGGATACACAGCATTGGCTATACCAATGAAGAATCCTACATACACGTGCCATGGAATAAGCTGGGAGCCAAATACCCCAAGGGCATCACTGAATGTTGCGTTTCTCAGTCTGAGCTTTTCAATAGCTTCTGGAGACCCGTCTACATTCTTTTCAACTAACTCTCTTATGATAGGTCCCACAGTAACAATCTGTGCCATCTCATCAGAAAGGGCAGCATTTCCAAGAACTGAAAGAACACCATTGTAGAACATCAGCTGTCTTACATTTCTGGAGATAGCTACAACAAGGTTTGATAGTGGTCTGAAGGCATCTATTCTCTTCATGATACCACCAAAGGCAGCAACCCACATCATCATGATAATAACCCATGAACCTGCATCCTCAAATCCAGTGTAGATAAGGTCCAGAAACTCTCTTGTACCTGCCACAGTACCTGCCATTCTTCCGAAGAGGAAGGCTGAAGTGATACCTGCAAATAAACATCCCAGGGTAGGAAGTCCCTTTACTGCAAGGATAAGAACTATAACAAGAGGTAGAGTCATATAGATAGGAACTCCGCTCTGCACCTGCTCAAGAAGGGTAACTGCAGAAGCTCTCTCATTAGCCAGTGCCTCCCATACCTCTGCTGGTATCTGGGAGATAGCTGTTGAAGCCTCTATAGATCCAGAAGGAAGTCCCATAAACAGAGCTACCAGATAGAAGGTAACAGCTGAAAGTACCAGTACCATTGCTGACCATACTCCCTGGTGTCTTATTCTCTTGATAACCTCTACTCCCTGGATACCTGAACTTACCACTGTAGTGTCTGAAATAAGTCCTATATTGTCACCGAAGCATGATCCTCCTGCAATGGCAGCCAGGGTAAGGAGAATATTTCCTCCCAGAATATGATTTAACCATAAAAAAATAGGTGCAGATGCTGCAAAAGTTCCCCAGCTTGTTCCAGTTGCTATGGAAAGTATGGAAGAAACCATCAGAGCTACAACAGCTACCGACTGGGCTGTGATTCCAAGGGAAAGGGAGATGTTGATAATAGATGCACCAACTCCTGTGGCCATAAATGTCTCCGCCATGGCATAGGCAGCCATAAGGATGAAGAATACAATCTGCATCTCCTTAACATTGTTAACACCAGAATCCAGAATCTCCTTGAAGGAAAGTTTCTCCGTATATGAAGCAACTATAGCGGCAAAGATGGTAGATACGGGAGCAGCGATAAGTACGTCAAAACCTGAGATCATCATTCCAGCCATTACAAATACGGGTGAAATTTTCAGTAGAGCATTGAAATTCATAAAGTAATACCTCCTAAAAAAATAAGTAGTCTTTTTTTGTGCTTGCTGTGTTATTAATATAAACCATATACAACGTTAATAAAAATTTCACTCACCATTTAAGAAATCTTTATTTTGTATGAATATACTCCCTAAAGTGCATAAGAGTCAAATTTTTATTTTTGGTATTTATTGGTTGTTTTGTGTTTAAATGACGCTATTTCCGTACAAAATAAGAGTTGGTAACGGTTTCGTACTAAATTGATTAATAATGAAAATTTCTTAAAAAAGACTTAATTTTGAGTTCAAACCATATGTAGAAAATATTAAAATTATATTTTGAATCAACAATATTTTTGGCTCTTTCAGAATTTATAGACACATATCCAAGAGGAGTTTTCAACTTCCTCCGAATAAAGAGTTATAGAAGATAGAACTTTACTATTTTGTAGGAAGATATGGTGATGAGATGAAGGAATATAAGGGCGAACTGAAACTGGTGCTCCTGGCACTTCTAATCTTCAATATAGTCTTTTTGGGTATCAGTGTGAGAAACCAAAAGAAGTATCTGAATAACCAGCTCAGAAAGGTAATAACCTTCATGGAGCTGATCCTTCCCCACGATCTACACGATAAACTTTCCAAGGGAGAGGAGATAGATATAGAGAGGGTGGAAAGGATCTTCCGTCAGCTCTCCCTCTATGCCTACTCTGAAAGGCTGAAGTTCTGCTATACCATTGTGAATACCCCCCAGGGGATGAAGTATGCCTTTGGAGGAATCCCCCTTGAGATAATCGACAGGGGAGAATTTGCCCAGTACTACCTATACGAGGTAAATCCCCGGGAGGACACCATCTATGATATAAAGAGAAGGATGATAGAGGAGGGGGGAGATGAGTTCTTGGGAATCTATCAGGATGAGTTTGGAAAGTACAGAGCCCTTGTGTCACCCTATGAAACCAAGGGGGGAAATACTATCTTAATTGGTGCTGAGTATGACTACGGCCAGTATAAAAGTTGGTTTATGAGAGAGATGTTTACCATATTCTTTATCAACTCCCTGATCCTGCTGGGAACTCTCCTAATGGTCTTCTCCATATATCAGAAAAACAAGGCAGTAAGAGCTGCAATTATCAAGGAGGGAATGACAGACCACCTCACAGGCCTCTATACGAGAAAGGCTCTGGATACAATAGATGAGAGAATAAAAGCTGTAGATCCCGCCCTGTGGACCTTCCTCTACTTTGACCTGGACGGCTTAAAGGCAATAAATGACACCAGGGGACACAAGGAGGGGGACAGGTATATATTGGGATTTGCCAGGATCCTGAAGAAGGTATTCAGACATGAGGACCTCATCCTCAGGCTGGGAGGAGACGAGTTTCTTGTGGTAGGTGAGGTGGCAGAGAGGTCAAATATAGAGATAATAGAGGAGAGGCTCAGAAGGGAGGCAAGTAGATGCAACATAGAGTTTTCCATGGGCTTTATCCTGGTGGAAAGCACTGAGATAGACGATGTCGACAGGATAATAAAGGAAACCGACAGAAGGATGTATGAGGAGAAGCAAAAAAAGAAAGCAGGTAGAAGGTAGATTCTGCCTGCTTTTTATAGTGCAATATGACTTATTAACAATTTTTGTCTATGGGTCATATGACTACTTATTCATCTCGTTTTTTAGGAGAAAAGCTCATTGTCCTTTATCTCCGCCTGATTTTTATGGAACTCCTCCAGTAGTTTTTCCGGGGTAAGGGCCTTCTTTTTCTCTCCCCTGATATCCAATACCACCCTTCCCTGGTGGAGCATGATAAGCCTGTTACCATACTTTATTGCATCGCTGAGATTGTGGGTGATCATAAGGGTCGGTATCCTGCTCCCCTCAACTACCTCTCTGGTTTTCTCCATAATTATCTCAGATGTCTTTGGGTCCAGAGCTGCTGTATGCTCATCCAGAAGTAGAACCTCAGGCTTATTGAGGGTTGCCATGATGAGAGCCAGGGACTGTCTCTGTCCTCCAGAGAGAAGGCCAACCTCTGTATCCATCTGGTCCTCTATTCCTAGATTTAACTGTGAGAGAAGAGATCTGTAGTGCTCCCTCCTCTTCTTATTCAGCCCCAGGGTGAGACCAAACTTCTTTCCCTTGTTGTCTGCCATTGAGAGGTTCTCAAACACCGTCATAGAGGGTGAGGTCCCAAGGCTTGGATTCTGATATACCTTTGAGATAAAGGCATTTCTTCTATGCTTCTCCATCCCTGTGATATCCCTTCCGTCTACTATGACCCTCCCCTCATCTGGAATTATATTTCCCATAATGGTGTTGAGAAGGGTGGACTTCCCCGCTCCGTTACTACCTATTATGGAAACAAAATCGTTTTCCTGAAGCCTAAAGTCCAGCCCCTTGAACACTTCCTTTACACTTCCCAGTTCCGAGTGAAAGGATTTTCTTAATCCCTCTATCTTTAACATCTTTCATTCCTCCGTTTTTAATCATCTTCTTCCCCTTCAGGGACATAATTCCCACAGTAATCACTGCTGTTATAAGCTTCAGGTCGCTTGCGTTGAATCCAATCTGCAGAGCTCCGCTGATTATCAGTCTGTATATGATGGAACCAGCTATTACAATTGTGGTAAGGTTAAGCATCTTTCCCCTCTTTAATACACTCTCACCTATTATAATAGAAGCCAGTCCGGTCACTATCGTTCCTGTACCCATTCCCACATCGGCAAACCCCTGGTACTGAGCCAGTATCCCTCCAGAAAGGGCAACCAGTCCATTGGCCAACATAAGGCCCTGTATCTTAAGGGTCTTCTCATTTAATCCCAGAGAGATAACCAGGGTCTCATTGTCCCCCAGGGCTCTCAGAGCAAATCCAAACTTGGTTCTCATAAGAAAATCTATAACCAGCTTACATACTACTATGAGTATGAGGATAACTGTAATTGCATTTCTTCCTGAAAACAGGTGGTCCACTCCAAAGAGTGGAATGTTAGACCTTCCCATTATCCTGAGATTTATACTGTAAAGACCAGTCATAACGATTATTCCAGCCAGAAGGTTGGTTATCTTATACCTTACATGGATAAAACCAGTTATAAATCCTGCAAGGGCTCCCCCTGCAAAGGATGCCAGCAGAGCCGGCAGGGGATGTACTCCCTTAACTATAAGGGCAGCTGCTATAGCTGCTCCCATGGGAAAGCTCCCGTCCACAGTAAGATCTGGAAAATCCAGTATCTTATATGAGATATATAATCCCAGTGCCATTATGGCAAATATCAGTCCTTGTTCTATAGTTCCTATAAGCATATTAATACCTCTATCTTTCTCCTAAATTATAGTTGCTTCCCTCACCGATTCATCTGTCAGATCGATGCCGTATCTCTCAGCTGTTTCCCTGTTTATAATAAGCTTTGTATCCTTTAGTGTTTCCACAGGCATATCCTTTATATCCTCGCCCTTTAGGATCCTCACTGCCATCTCACCAGTCTGGTATCCCAGCTTCTCATAGTCGATGGTCTCTGTCGCTAAGGCTCCCTGGGCTACCTGCTCCTCTATAGACCCAACTACAGGTACCCTTCTCTCCCCTGCCTTCTCAAGAACAAGGGGTGTAGATGATACCACCAGGTTGTCTGTAGGAGTGTAGAGTACATCTACCTGCCCTAACAGATTATCCAGAGCCAGGGCAATTTCATTTATACTTGTTACTCCGCTTTCAACTACCTCTAATCCTATCTTCCTAGCCTCTACCCTCATCTGCTCAACAAGTATCTGGGAGTTCTGCTCACTTGTGTTGTACACAACCCCTACTCTCTTGGCATTTGGAAGAAGGTTCCTGATAAGCTCCATCTGTCTGTCCACTGGAGATGCATCGGAGGTTCCGCTTATATTATCTCCCACAAGTCCTGCACTCACAGGATCGGTAACTGCTGTAATAAGTATCGGCTTATCCTTTGTTGCGTTGTATGCTGCCTGGGCACTTGGAGTAGATACAGCAAGGATCATATCCTTATCCCTTGCATAGGCAGCTCCTATTGTCTGAGCTGTGGCAAAATCCCCCTGGGCATTCTGCACCTCTATCTGTATATCCCCGTAACCTCCATCTGCCAGGGCTTTCTTAAATCCAACCACTGTATTGTCCAGAGCCGGGTGCTCTATTATCTGGCTCACACCTATCTTTATAGCTTCATCTTCCTTACCACAGGCCATCATCAGTATTCCCATCAATATAACAAGCATCTTCTTCATCATAATCATCTCTCCTCTAATCTTTTATATTATAGAAAGATGATACCACGTTTATTTTGACCCTTGTAGATAACAATAATTTTATTCTTTTGTTCCACTCCTTTTTTTATGATCCCTTGAAAAGCATAGCTTCATCGGTGAACTAAGAAATATTTCTTGTTCGGTGTGTTCATACTACTTTATGATATTTACACCATTTTTCTCCATATCTTCAGTGTTTACATTATAGATCTTGGCCTTTTCAGCGTTAACTGTTACCTCTATATTCTCCACATTCTCTATTGGAAGGTTGGCCATCTCCTC
>CAYSGC010000136.1:0-7621 GCA_964430145.1 uncultured Fusobacteriaceae bacterium
AAAACTAGGAAGTATTTCCTAGTTTTTTTATTGTCATTTTTTAAATGTAATTAAAGAAATATGGGTATAAATAAGTATATTTTTTATTCAAAAGGAATAGAAAAATAGCCATCTAAGTTAATCACTTAGGTAGAAGATCTAGTCTATTATTTTCTATAAAACGGTGACACAAAGTTGACATAAAGGTATGTTAGAGTATAGTGAGGGGGAGACTATGGAAACTAAAGATAAATACAGTAGAATAGCTAAATTCTATGACAAGATGGAAGAAATGATGATGTTCAACAACTATAGAAAAGAAGTTGTTGAAAAAGCCCAGGGAAATATTCTTGAAGTAGGAATAGGAACCGGGGAAAATTTGAAGTACTATAAAAAAGTTCAAAAGGTTACAGGGGTAGATTTTAGCCCCGGGATGCTTAAAATTGCTAAAGAAAAGGCAAAAGTTATGGATATTGATGCAGAGCTTCAGGAGATGGATATTCAAAAGATGACCTTCCCTAAAAACTCCTTTGATACTATAGTTTCTACCTGTGTTTTTTGTACTGTACCTGATCCTATAGCAGGTCTAAGGGAGGCCTTCAGAGTACTTAAGCCTGGAGGAAAGGCTATCTTCTTAGAGCATATGAAAAGCAGGAATATAGTATTAAATATCCTATTATATACTATGAACATATTTTCAAGATTGATCCTGGGGACCTCTATGGTAAGGAGAACCCAAGAGAATATAGAAAGTGCAGGATTTAAGGTGGTAGAAAGAAGAGATATCCTCTTTGATGTGGTAAGAATTATAGTAGCTGAGAAGGAGGAGTAATATGTGTCCAATTTGTGTAGTGTTATTTATTTTACTATACCCATTTTATAGGGTATATCTATTTATGAAGAGGTTATGGGACAAGATAAATTCCTCCTACATCTCAATATAAAAGCAACTTTGAAATTTGACTCTTAATTGGAATAGGCGGTGGAATAAAATGGCGAAAAAGATATTGCTAGTAGAGGATGATTGGAAGCTCAGGAGGATTACAGGAGATTTTTTAAAGGCACACGGGTATGAGGTGCTGGAGGCAGAGGATGGAGAGAGAGCTTTGGAGGTATATTACTCTGAAAAAGTGGATCTGGCTATCCTGGATATAATGCTTCCCAAGATGGATGGCTGGGAGGTGTGCCGTGAAATCAGGATTGAAGACACCGAGCTTCCTGTAATAATGCTCACAGCCAAGGGAGAGGAAGAGGATGTCCTTAAGGGATATGAGCTGGAAGCTGATGAATATATAACTAAGCCTGTGAGCCTAAAGGTTCTTATGGCCAAGGTAAAAGCTCTTTTAAGAAGAAATGGAGCAGTTGAGGTAATGACCTTTGAAGACCTTATTATAGACAATACCAGCCACAGTGTAAGATTAAATGAGGTGGAGATAGAGTTGTCTTCAAAGGAGTATGAGCTTCTCTACTATATGGCCAGCAATAAAGGGATAGCTTTGAGCAGAGAAAAGATTATTACAGCTCTCTGGGGTTATGATTATGACGGCGATGTAAGAGCTGTAGACTCCCAGATAAAAAGGATTAGAAAGAAGCTTGAGGGAAGGTTTATTCATACAGTCAGAGGTGTAGGCTATAAGTTTGAGGTACAGTCATGAAAGTAAAAAATAAACTTTTTCTCTTAATTGGAATGATAATGGGAGTTATAATACTATTTACACATATTTTCAATGAGCTCTATCTGGAAAGTTATTATTTTAATGTGAAAAAGAAGGAACTTTTAGAACTGGCTGAACTTATAAAGGATAGTCAAAGAGAAGTGGAGCTAGGGAAGTTAGAGGAAGAAAATAATATCTCTATAAACCTTATTCCCTTTGAAATCATAGGAGAGGGAGCAATAGACCTACCTCTTTACAGAGGTGAGGATATTTTAGCTCTCAGAGACAAGATGAGAGGTGTGATCTATAAAAAAGACAAGGGAGAGTTCTTTAACGATGAGAACCTTATCCTTTTAACAGCTTTTGACAGTAGCAGACTCTTGACAATAAGTACACCAATGCGATCTATTAGTGAGCCTATGGCGATAATAACAGCTTTTCATGTAAAGATAATTCTTCTGGCGGCACTCATAGGGCTTATCATATCAAAGTTTGTTTCTGTTCTCATAACCAGGCCACTTGTTCAGATAGAGGAGGTGGCAGAGAGGGTAGCTCATCTTGATTTCACTAAAAAAATCAACAGAGGCAGTAAGGATGAGATAGGAAACCTTGGAAGAAGCATAAATGAGATGTCCAGGCAGCTGGAAGAAAACATACAGGAGCTTAACAAAGCAAAGACACAGTTGGAGGCTGCCAACAAAAGACTTAAGGAGGACATAGAGAAGGAGAGAAGGATCGAAGAGATGAGAAGGGAGTTTATCTCCAGCGTAAGCCATGAGCTCAAAACTCCCATAGCTGTTATCAATAACTATGCTGAAGCACTTATAGATGGAATAGCAGCAGATGAAGATACCAGAAATTTTTATTTGAAGGTGATACACGAGGAAACTGAGGGGATGGACAAACTGGTAAAAAGTTTGCTTCTTCTTTCCAAGCTTGAAAGAGGATATGAGCAGATCAAGCAGGAAGAGGTTTCCCTGAAAAAAGTAATTGAAAAGGAGCTGCAAAAGACTGCCCCTATTTTTGAAAAAAACGGTTTAAGGCTCAGGCAAGAGATGAAGGATCTTATATTTACAGGGGATCCTGATAAACTTACGATGGTTATAAGAAACTTTATAAGCAACAGCCTTAAGTATACGCCAAGGGGAGGGGAGGTAGCTATAAATTTAGAGGAGCGAGAGGGCAGAGGCAGGTTTGAGATATATAATACTGCATCTGTATCCGAGGACGTTCTGGAAAGGCTTTGGGACCCCTTCTATAGAGAGGATAAAGTAAGAAAGAGGGAGGAGGGAACAGGTCTTGGACTCACTATTGTAAGAGAGATCCTGGAGAAGCACGGGTTTAATCTAGGGATTGAAAGACATGGAGAGGGGATAATGTTCTGGTTTGAAGAGGGGAAATAATTGCAGCAGTATTGTTTTAGCCCTTTTACTGATACGATAGAAAAACAGCATGATTAATGGGGGGACTACAGAAGTGGAGTACGAGATACCTTAAGTGTTGTATAGTAAATCTATATTACACTTAAGGTGTTTTTATGCAGGAAGGATAGCGCTTTACCTCTATGAAACTCAGGATGAGGTTGCTGCTTGCAAGGTTAAGCTGGGAAAGAGGCCTCTTAATGGACTTGGGGTCTATATGAGGGAAACTTTTGACGATAATTAATATAAAGGTATTCAGTCTGACGTTGGATTTAAAGAAAGGGATAATTTGTGATAGAGAAAATATTTAATGGTATAGAGCACGAAGTTATACAAGAAAGGTATGATGGGAGCTACAATAAAATCGAGTATGATTCTAGAAGGATACAGGAAGGAGATATCTTTGTGGCACTGGTTGGTGAGATGAATGACGGCCATGACTACATCGATTATGCTATACGAAATGGAGCCAAACTTATAGTGATCTCCAAAGAGGCAGCCGTAAGGAATGAAGAGATCAACATATTCAGAGTGGAAAACACAAGAAAGGTATTGGGACGAATAGCCAGCAATTTTTATGACGGTCCTGAGAAAAAACTGAAAATACTGGGAGTGACAGGAACTAATGGAAAAACCACAACAGCTTATATTCTACATACACTTCTTGAAGATTCTGCATTTATAGGATCCATAGGCATAGAAACAGGGGGAGGGATATATCCACCTGTAAACACCACCCCTGAAAGCCTTGATATTATAAGGTATGCAAAGGAAGCCTTAGGGAATGGGAAAAAATATCTGGTTTTGGAGGTTTCATCTCAGGGGATAGACAACTTCAGAGTAGAGGGCCTTGAATTTGCAGGGGGGATCTTTACAAACCTGACAAGGGAGCACCTGGATTACCATAGGGACATGGAGGAGTACTACTCAGTAAAGGAAGGAATGTTCAGGCAGTTAAAGGATGACGGAATAATAGTAACTTCCATAGAGGACGAGTATGGAAGATGGATCAAGGAGAGGTATAAGGATGCACTCACCTATGGGTATAATAGTGGGGATTACAGAGGGAAGGTATTGAAGTTAGATCTTAACTTGATGAAGGTAAGGGTAGACGGACCAAAGGGGAGCTTCACACTGGAAACGTCACTGATAGGAGAGTACAACCTCCTAAATATCATGGCTGCCATTGCTATGGTAGAGGGATTGTGTGGAGAGGGTGTGGCACTTCCAGAGAGGTTAAAAAGAATAAGTTTTGTAGAAGGGCGTATGCATATAGTGGAAGAGGAGGGCATAAGAGTTATAGTTGACTATGCTCACACTGAGGATGCCCTGGAAAAAGTTTTAAAAACTTTAGTAAAGTGCAGGGGTAGAAAGCTGTACACGCTCATCTCTGGAACTGGAGAAAGGTATGCTGAGAAGAGGCCAGGTTTAGCTGAAATTGCAGAAAGATATTCGGATCA
Organism: uncultured Fusobacteriaceae bacterium; assembly: GCA_964430145.1. Classification (GTDB taxonomy): domain Bacteria; phylum Fusobacteriota; class Fusobacteriia; order Fusobacteriales; family Fusobacteriaceae; genus Propionigenium. Next base: position 4,516 of record CAYSGC010000136.1, read on the forward strand.
TGTAATGGTAAGCTCAAACTCGCCAAGGCATGAAGATCCTATGAAGATTGCTTTAGAGGTAGCAAAGGGTTTTAAAGGATTAATGAGTTGTAGCTATGAAATCGAAATAGAGAGAGCTAGTGCAGTAAAGAAGCTGATTCATAGGGCGCAGGAGGGCGATATAATTTTGCTTACTGGAAAGGGACATGAAAGCTATCAGGAGATTAGGGGAGTAAAGAATAAATATAAAGAGATTGAAGTGGTAAAGGAAGCTTTAATGGAGCTAAAAATAGTAAGAGGTATAGATTTTAGCGGGAAGCTATTCAATAAAAAATAAGTTTGCCACTGTACTGACACATATTTAAACTATAATTTATTTAGAAAGAGTTTTTAGGAGGTAGAATTATGAAGAAATATCTTCTGAATTTTATGCTTGCACTGTTGATATCATTTCCTCTTAGGGCGGAGGATATGAGCAGTTTTATGAGTGAAATGAATCATCACAATATAGCTGCTGAGGAACAGGATAGGATGCTCCTTGAGTGTAGAGGGGAATATATAAAAAAAGAGATGTTGATATCTCAAAAAATCAGAGAATTACGTAGAAAGATGAATAGATGTATGAGGGAAGAAAAGCCAGATCACAGTGATTACTATAAAAATAGAGAATTATTGGAAGATTTAAAGGTTTTAAGAGAAAGGACCAGGGCTGATCACATGGAGAAAATGATATCTATTCGAAGTCACTAACGAACATAAGTATGACACCTAATAGTTTACTGAAAGGGACAATTACATAAAACTCCTTAACTGAAATGGGCCTCCTTTGAGAGGTCTGTTTCAGTTTTTTGGATGGAAGAGAAAAAACTTTAGGGGAGGTTTTTCTCTGAGGTATGAGTATATCTTCTATAGTAAGCTTAGATGAAGAGGTAAATTATAGGGAAGATTTATTTTTCTGTAAGATAATAGTTGATGTAATAATATTAGAGTACTTTGTTTTTTTGTAGAGATTATTATTCGGTAGCTGGTAATTAATTAGAAGGAGGCTATATGACGGCATTCAAGGAAAGAATAATGGCCGCATATCAAAGATACGCACGTAATTATGATTTTTCCATGAAGCTTTATCGTTTGCTGGGGCTTCAGATGGACAAATACCGAGAGCGTGCAGTGGATCTATTAAAACTTAAGGAGGGAGACTGTGTCATTGATCTAGGATGCGGGACAGGTTTAAATTTTCCGTACATTTTAAAAAAAATTGGCCCTAAGGGACATCTTATAGGTGTTGATTTTAGCTCTGAGATGCTTGCCTGTGCCCAGGAAAGAATTAGGCGTTCATCATGGGAAAATGTCCAATTGATCCATTCCAACATAATGACCTATGAGTTTCCTACAGGTGTCAATGGAGTTATTTCTACTGGGGTTTTTGGTTATCTAGAAGAGCAAGATGAAGTTATAAAAGCAATATCCAGTGTACTTGAATTTGATGGAAGGTTCGTAATAGTCGATGGGAAATCAAAAAGTCGCTGGCCCTTGTGGTTATTTAAACTATTCCTCTGGATATCTTCTCCCTATGAATTAACTGAAGATTATTTTAGTATTGATACGCGGAAGTTGGTAGACCATTACTTTAAAAATACAAGCTATGAAGAGGTTTATGGAGGGGTAATCTATATTTTATCTGCATGGAGAGATTCACCAAGGAAGAACAGTTAGAGCCTTAAATTAGAAAAGGACAACTATTAAATACATCTTAAATACAAGGAGGCCGAGAAGTTTTTCTCGTCCTCCTTGTATTTAATTAAAGATAAGTACTTTTTTGAATATAACTTTTGTCATTGCCATTAGCAAATATAACGGTACCATCTTTTATGGTATCTATAATCTCCTTTGAAAGATCTGCAGGTAGTGCAGGGCAGCCCCAGCTTCTTCCCAATCTTCCAGTTTTTCCTATGAAATCGGGTTTCGCATAATCTGCACCGTGAATGACAATGGCTCTTTTTCTAGCGTTATTATTGATTCCAGATTCCAGTCCATCCAATCTCAAAGAATAACCATTTTTTCCAAAATAAGTCTCATTGGTAAGGAAAAAGCCTAAAGAGCTCTTCCTAGAGTTAAGTCTGTTAGAGAAATTATCAGCAGTGAGATCGCCAGTATTAACACCATGGGACACATGGGTTTCGTAGAGAAGTTTCTCCTCCTTCATATCAAGGACATAAAACCTCTTTTCAGTGGAAGGCTTTGAAAAGTCAATTATAGTAAGGATAGTATCATTTTTCTTTGAAGAGATCTTTTCGTAGCCGGAAACAGCATTTTTAAATAACTGATAGTCAAGCTTATTGGTAAGCTCCATCTTTCTAAATAGAATTTTTGTTGGATCTTGAGGAACTTCAGTGGCAAGCATTGGAGTAGAAAGCAGCGAAGTCATGATGATAATTAAAATAATAAAGCTTCTTTTCATTAATTTCTCCTTGGAAAATAGTAATTGATTTAAAAGAAAGGCTCTAAGAGTTAAGAGCCTTTCTTTTAAAGGTTTATTTAGGAATTTTAGCTATTCATCATCGTTCCTTCCATTTTCATTCCCTTGGATCCCATTTCCCCCATCATTCCGCACTTTTTATCGTCATTCATCATTCCGCCCATCATCTCGATACCAAACTTCTCTTTCACCTCAAGTCTGAACTTCAGCATATCCTTCTGCTTCTGAGCCTGAAGCTTTGATTTTTGATCCACAAGTCTATTGATGTTTCTCTGGTTTGGCTTTTCAGCTAGCATCTCTTTTTGTATCTTTAAATTGATCTCCTTCATCTCAAGCATATCCTTCTGCATAGCTGCTCTGTGCTTTCCATGAAGCTCATTGTACTCATCCTGCTGCTCTGGGGAAAGGTTATTCATCTGCTGCATCATTCCACCCATTTGTCTTTGCATTGGCATAGTATTGGTATTATTCATCTGAGCTGTTTGATTCATATTTCCATTCTGAGCAAAAGCTAGAGCTGATGTTGTAAGCGCTAAAATTCCAATTAATTTTTTCATTATATAGTTCCTCCTAAAGGTTAAATTTGTTATAAGTTAATATTATTAGACTCTTGTGTCAGGTTTATGTCAAAGGACTATATTTTGAAAT
>CAYSGC010000137.1:0-7617 GCA_964430145.1 uncultured Fusobacteriaceae bacterium
TGCCATATTATTATATTCCAATAGGTAAAAAATAACAAGGGCACTACTTTTGAAAACCTTAAAAGAAAGGAAGTTAATAGATTTCTTTTAGAGGAGAGAAGATATAGCTAGATTTAGGAATCTTCCTCCTCCTTTTACTAACCCTTTAAATCCATATCCTGCTTCCTGTGGAGCTGTAGTATACCTTCTCGCCTATAGTCTCCCTTAGCTTCATAAAACCGTCTATCCCAGTGCAGTGGTTGGTGCAGATCCTGTCTATATCCATCTTCTTCATCTCCTGGATGGTTCTTAACAGCCTATCATCGTTTTCCTCCCTAAGAGCTTTATCCTGGATCTTCATCCCGCTCAGATGCATCCCGCCCAGGAGGAGGTTTATCCTTTCTATGCCGGTTTTATCCATGGCAGATCGGAGAATATTTATGATCCCCCTGTGGGAGCAGCCTGTAACAATATTCAGCCTCTTCTCTCTCTCGATAATTAAAAAGAGCTCATCTGAGAAGCTGTCCCTTACATACTTATCTTCTTCCTTGACAAAGAGTCCCGCATGTGTGTTTTCAAAGTCGAAATACTCCCCTATGTCACCTATAATTCTGATTCCATTCCCTAAGCTATAGTCCCCGTCAAGAAGAATAAATTCATTGGGGTACTCCCTGTATCTCCCTCTCAGCTTAAAACCAATTTCCTTCATACTTCCACTGGAATTAGAGTACTTTTCCTCTAGCATACTCCTCTTCATGACTACTTTTGCGGTTTTATTGATCTCTAAAACCTTCTCCAGTCCCCCGGTATGGTCGTAGTGGCCGTGGCTTAAGACAATAAAGTCCACATCTCTTAAATCCTCCCCCAGAGCCCTTGCATTATCTAAAAGCGCTCCACTCTGACCTGCATCAAAGAGTATCTTATGTTCCCTGGTTTTAATTAAAAATGACAGACCGTGTTCACCCTTCAAGCCTCCCTTGTAGACTAAATTTTCAATTAAAGTCACTACCTCCATGGCGATTCCTCCCTTTCCTTGTCCTTCCTTTAGCCAAGGCATTTTAATCCTTCAACTGCTTAAAGGAGTTTGGATATCTCTCTATTAAGTATATCATATCCTCTGGATGAAAGGTGGATACCGTCTGTGGAATACTCCTTCCTTAGATTGAGCTCCTCGTCACAGAAAAGGGAGTGGATGTCCAGGTAATTCACCTTCTTTCTTACAGCTATCTCCTGAATATGCTCATTTAACCTTCTTACCCTTACATTTATCCTCTTCCGGTCTTCTATGGGAAGCACAGAGAGAAGAGAGACCTCCTGAAAGTTTCTCTGGAGCACCTCAACAATTTTACTGTAGAGCTCACAGCTTTTTTCCAGGGAGAACTTATTTAAAATATCATTTATTCCCGCACTAAAAATTACTCTCTGGCACCTCGATCCCTCTACCGTTTTGATTCGCAGGAGGATATCCTCAGTGGTGTTCCCTGCAATACCTAGATTTAGTATTTTATCGTGTTTCAGTGGATTCCACTGGGTTATGCTGTCCCCCAGTAAAATTGTTCTCTTCATAATTTCTCCTCCTAACCTGTGAAAGATAAACTTCACATCTCACTAAGCTTATCTCTCTGACCTGTCCTCTAAGTACCTCACTATCTCCTGGGTGATTTCCTCTGAAGGCAAACCAGAACTTTTCAAAGCCTCCTTTAAACTTACCTTTTCAGCAAAGGGACACCCCCTGCACTTCAAACCATAATTACCAAAGATCTCAAGGATAAAGGGATACTTTTTAAAAATTTTCTGAACATTCATCTCTAAAAGAAGATTTTCATCTATCATAATCCTTACTCCCTCTTAAGCTTCTCTACAAACCCAAAGAATCCAATTTCATTAAAAAGATCTCTCCGATCCAGGGATGGAATCTTTTTTCTTGTTATGGACTCCACTATCTCCTTTTTGAATGGGATCTTCAGAGCCATATCAATTCCCTCCTCCCTGCAATACCTCTCTATCTCTTCAGTGTGTTCCACTGAGATATCATACTTATTGATGACCACATAGGCTTTTAATCTGAACTTTTTTGTCAGCTCATATACCCTCTTTAGGTCATGAATTCCCGAAAAGGTGGGTTCAGTTACTATAACTACTTTTTTTGACCCTGTTATGGAACTTATTACATTGCAGGCGACTCCCGGAGAACCATCGATCAATATATTTTTCTTCCCCTCCCTTTCAGCTATTTCCTTGGCTGTTCTTCTTACCTCAGCTACCAGCTTTCCCGAGGCTTCCTCTCCCGGTATGAGCCTGGCGTGCACCATCTCCCCAAAGGGAGTCTCAGATGTATAGAGCTTGCCTATAGGTGCGTCCACCATGGTAATAGCTGACACCTGGCATATATATTCACATAGTCCGCATCCCTCACACCTTCCGAAATTTATCTCTATGCTAGCTGAAATAGCATTGAACTTACATACCTTCCCACACTTCCCGCAGTTAATGCAGATACTCTTATCTAAAGAGGCCTTCTGTAATCCAATGAAATTCCTCTCCGATCTCACATGGGAATCAAAGAGTATATCCAGGTCTGGGGCATCCACATCACAGTCCCCCACTATACACTCCTCAAAATATGGTATGAGGGAAGCGGTAAGGGTTGTTTTGCCTGTTCCTCCCTTTCCGGAGATTACCACAATCTCATCTATCACTGCTCTGCCTCCCTTCGATCTCTATAATCCTTCTATACAAGTTAAAAAATCTCTCCCCGTAGCCTGGGATTTTCTGGCTGAATAGTGTTCCGTGGGCATAGAGCTCAGCTATCTCTCTGCTGTAGGGGATCTCCTCTAAGATAGGGATTCCTTCCCCTCTGCAGTATTCATAGATCTCTCCGTCTCCGAGCCCTGCTTTATTTACAACTACTCCAAAGGGAATTTCCAGGTTTCTCAGCATCTCCACAACCATCTTCATATCACTTACACCAAAGGGTGTAGGTTCCGATACTACAATGGCGTAGTCCGCTCCCTCCACAGCAGCAACTGTTGCACAGGATGTCCCGGGAGGGGAGTCGATTAACACCACTTCCTCCCCCACTACAGATTTTTTTATCTGTTTAATTATTCTGACTCCCGACATCTCGCCGATATTAAGCTCTCCGTATTTCATAGCCACATCTGAAAATGAGGTCCCAGAGTAGATCCTACCGGTCTCCCTTTTTTTATATTCAATTGCTCCTGCCGGACAGACAACCTTACATCCTCCACAGCCATGGCAGCTCTCCCTGAAGACAAGTACCTGATTCTTGGCAGGGATTATTGCGTTGTACCTGCAAAAGTCCCCACACCTTCCGCAGAGAGTGCATTTTTCTGCGTCGATCCAGGGATACTCTGTTTTGACTTCCTCCTGGGTGTTGATCTCGGGACTTAAAAAGATATGTAGATTTGGCTCCTCCACATCTGTGTCTACAGCAATACAGCCAGGAAGATTAACAGCCAAATTGGCAGTTACAGTTGTTTTTCCAGTACCGCCCTTTCCGCTTAAAACAGCTATCTTCATCCTTCCCCCTATGCTCTTCTGAGCCCTGAATGCTCCTCTACTGTTGCAATCTTCATCTCCTCTAACCTTCCCTCCTGATATCCCTTTACAGCATCCTCCACAACTTCAAAACCGGCTCTCTTATATACCTTCATCTCAAAGGCTTTTACCGCTGTAATGGCTTTTGGACCAGGCTCTGGGGCAACGATAACCTCCACCCCTTCATTTGCAAGTAGTCTCACTGCTCTTCCACCGGCACCGCTGGCCTCGTCTTTTGCTGTGTTTTCAATTGTGGTTTCCACCATATTTTCCAGATCCACTACTACAAAGTAATCGGCTCTTCCAAACCTGTCATCTATCCTTGCCTTTAATCCTTTACCCTTGGATGCAACTGCTATCCTCATTTAATAAACCTCCTTCTTTTTAGTTGCTGATATTATTTGATTATCTAACTTTATTTTAGAGATAAAAACCGGATACCCGGTTTCTATCTTAGTGACTGCAGGCGTGATCTCCGTGCTCGTGGGAGCAGGCAGATCCCTTGGAGTAGAGTGCCCCTCCCATATACTCTTTTAGGTTCCCCTCGATACTTCCTGTAGCTCCAAGGATTACCTCTATATTCTGAGCCTTGAATAGATCGATAGCTCTCTGACCCATTCCACCGGTGATTATTGTATTTGCACTGAGCTCACCTAAGAATTTAGGCAGAAGTCCCGGCTGGTGCGGCGGAGCATCTACAACCTCTTTATCTACTATCTCCTGTCCCTTAACAGTGTATATTGCAAACCTCTTACAGTGTCCGAAGTGGGTTTCAACTGTCTCACCGTTATTTGTTGGAAAAGCTATCCTGATACCATCTGAATTTTTCATATCCTCACTACCTCCCTCTACTTTATCTATAATTTTTTCTACCACTGAGTTTAAAGCACTGTATGCCACTCCCTCTCTTCTGGAGAATATATAAGGTTTCCCCTCATCTCCTGCCTGAACCATCTCAGGAGTCATAGGAATCTTACCTAGAAGATCTACCTCCATCTCCTGGGCTGCCTTTTCTCCTCCGCCGCTCTTAAATATATCTATCCTCTCATCACAGTGGGGGCACACAAAGCCACTCATATTTTCAACTATTCCAAGGATTGGCATACCTACCATCTGAGAGAATTTTACAGATTTTCTGGAATCCAGGATGGAAACATCCTGAGGAGTTGTCACTATAACACTTCCGTCGGTATCTCCCAGGGTCTGAGCTACTGTAAGAGGCTCATCCCCCGTTCCAGGTGGAAGGTCCACTACAAGATAGTCTATCTCTCCCCAGTTTACATCCCCAAGAAGCTGTCTTATGGCACCTATCTTTGCCGGCCCCCTCCAGATAATGGGATCGGTAGGATTTTCCATATAAAAACTCAGTGAAACTACCTTTAGATTGTCGCTCAATTTTAAAGGTTCATCCAGAGAGGTTAGCTTCATTCCTTCTACTCCCAGCATAAGAGGGATATTTGGTCCGTGAAGGTCTGCGTCCAGCAGTCCCACCTTCTTCCCAGCCAGTGCCAGACCGTAAGCTATATTTGTAGAAAGGGTGGATTTACCAACTCCTCCCTTCCCGCTCATGACAACTATCTTATGCTTTACCTTACTCATTGTTTCCTTGATCTTGACTTCCTGATCATCAAAATTACTACTACCCTGGCAACTCATGTGACCCAGCCTCCCTTAACTATTAAATTTATTTTAAACCCATTGGCCTAAAGATCTTTGTCAAATCTTAACCCTAAACTTCTGTGCATATGCACATTTAAAATATACTCCTCTCACAGATCTTTGTCAACAAAAAAATAAATAAAAAAATCTAGAAACCCTTTTTTTATTGACAAAAACAATAATTACCCCTAGAATTAATTGTGCATATGCACGTTTTGTAGGGAGCGTTTTAGTAAAAATCTACACATTTTAAGAAAAGATAGATTAGGAGGAAGTAAATGAAAGATAAAGCATTAGATAACTATCAAAATGGGTGCAACTGTGCCCAGGCCATACTGAAAACATTTTCTCAGCAGCTGGAGATCGACGATGAAACTGCAATGAAGCTGGCCTCTGGCCTTGGAGTGGGGATGTATTCCGGGGAGACATGTGGAGCTGTAAGTGCTGCATTTATTGCACTGGGATTGAAGTATGGTGGAAGTGAGAAGGTTAAAGCTAAAGAGGTTTTTAAAAGGGTAAAGGAGTATGAGAATCTCTTTAAGGAGAAAAATATTTCTATGAACTGCAGGGAGCTTAAGAGTGTCCATAGGAGGGAGTGCAAAGAGCTTGTACAGGATTCAGCAGGGATACTGGAGGAACTACTCTAGATAAATAGAAGCCCTTTATTATAGGGCTCCTATTTATTTAACTTTTCTTTTGTTTTAAAGGTATTTTTATTTACAATAAACTTTTAAACGTTTTAAATTTCTTTAGTCTAAACGGGATTCCTTCATCTTTTCAACTACACACCCTAACGGCTTCCGCTAGATTTACTGAATACAGGTGACACCACTTGGCCTCCCTGTAACTGCATCTGCAACACTTATTCTCCATATCCCTCTCCTTACTTTATTATTCGACGATCTAAATATTATCTTTAAGGATAGCATCTTCACTGAATAAAAACTGTAGCTTGTGCAACATGGTAGCAGGAAGGGAATACTATATCAGCAACCTTAGCCTAAATCTTCCTGGAACTGTACTCAGGAGTCCATAGGCAGTATAATCCTCTATTGGTGATTTCAGTGGTAGATAAAATTACAAATTTATGATAGATTATTTAATGTGAAGAGATAGTGAGGAGGATAGAAAATTGAATAGTTTATGCAGCATCCTACAACAAAATATTAATAGATATCATAACAGAATATATATAAAAGATTCCAAGGGAACGATGACCTATGGTGATTTTGGCAGGGAGGTAGTTTCCTGGCAGAAACACCTTCTGGAGCTTGGAATAAAGAGGGGAGACAGGGTGGGAATCATCGTAGAAAAATCCCCCGAGCAGCTGAAAGCCTTCTACGCCATCTGGTCCCTGGGAGGGGTTGCTGTTCCTGTAAATGAGTCCCTGGGAAGGGAGGAGACGGCTTTTATTATAGGCGACAGCTCCCCAACCCTCATACTTACCAGCAGGAAGTTTCGGTCCAAGGTAGCGGAGATCTTTTCAGAGGTCCTAACATTTGATGAGGTAGGAGGGGAAACTGTAGAGGAAGGCCTTCATGTGGAGGAGGTCTCCCCAGATGATCTGGCAGCCCTCATCTATACCAGCGGGTCCACGGGAAATCCCAAGGGGGTTATGCTCACCCATAAAAACCTGTCTGTAAATGGGAGAAGCGCCATAGACTTTGTAGGAATTAACAGTAAGGACAGCTTCTACTCTCTCCTTCCCTTCTGGCATGCCTTTGCCCTTACAGTGGAGGTAGTTATCCCTATGGAGACCGGGGCCTCTGTATGCTTTGCCGGGGGCCAGAGAGACTTTGTAAAGAATATTCCAAGCTTTGAACCCTCCATTATCCTGGTTGTACCGAGGATTCTGGAGATAATGAAGGGTGGAATTACAAAGAAGGTTTCCGGTGCAGGAAGTAGGGCTCGTTCCCTCTTTGAAGGAGCCCACAGAGTGGCCTCCTCTGTAGAGGATTCCATAAAGCCTATTAGGATTCCTATAGGGAAGCTCCTTCAGAAAACAATCTTTGGAAGGGTCAGAGAGACCTTTGGAGGGAACTTCCGTTTCTTCATTTCAGGGGGTGCTCCCCTGGACAGAGAGCTGCAGGCCTTCTTTAACAATATGGGAATGCCTGTGCTTCAGGGATATGGACTTTCTGAGAGCTCCCCTATAATAAGTGTGGATCACCCAGATAGGATCACTCCAGGAAGTGTAGGGCCTATGCTGGACTGGATGACCCCTCAAGGGGGAGGGGACTTTACCTTCCTTTCAGATGGGGGAGATATGTCCAAGGAGGTAGAGGGGGAGCTCCTTGTAAAGGGAGACTGTGTTATGGCTGGATACTGGAACTTTCAAGATGGTACAGCCAAGGAGATAGAGAATGGATGGCTTCACACTGGAGACGTGGGATACCTGGATGAAGAGGGGAAACTACA
>CAYSGC010000138.1:0-7614 GCA_964430145.1 uncultured Fusobacteriaceae bacterium
ATACCTCCTAAAAAATAATCATTATAGTACTACTAAAAAGTAAATAAAAAACCTTTTAATTGACCTGTAAATTAATGTTATAATTCCTCTAATGAGAAAGTTTAGGATATGAAAAACTATTGAAGTAAAGGGTCTATAGAGGAGGCAGGATGAGGAAGATAGTGGTATTGGATGGATACACCTTAAACCCAGGGGATCTCAGCTGGGAGAGGCTGAAGGATTTGGGAAGTGTAGAGATATATGACAGAACCCAGGAGGATCAGATAGAGGAGAGGATTGGAGAGTGCGAGATAGTGATCACAAACAAGACCCCCATTACAAGGGAGCTCCTAGAGAGGAAGCCCGGAATAAAGTACGTAGGAGTACTGGCAACTGGATACAATGTAGTTGATATAGAGGCGGCAAAGGACAAGGGTGTAGTGGTAACCAATATACCTACCTACGGAACGGAGGCGGTGGCTCAGTATGTTTTTGCCCTCCTTTTAGAGCTCTGTCACAGGGTAGCTCACCACGACAGAAGGGTTAAGGAGGGGGCATGGAGCAGTGCCAAGGACTTCTGCTTCTGGGACTACCCCCTTATGGAGCTTGCAGGAAAAACCATGGGGCTCATAGGGTATGGAAGGATAGGTCAGGCTACAGCAAGGATAGCCAAGGCTTTTGGGATGGAGGTTCTGGTATATGACTTGAAGAAAACAGAGGGTGAGGGAGTGGAGTTTGTGGACCTTGAGACCCTCTACAGAAGATCCGACGTAGTAAGCCTTCACTGCCCCCTGACCGAGGAAAACCTGGGGATGATAAACAGAGAGAGTATAGAAAGAATGAAGAGGGGAGTGCTGATCATTAATACATCCAGGGGACCTCTCATAGATGAAGAAGACCTAGCAGAAGCCCTTAACAGCAGATCTGTGGGAGGAGCAGCCCTTGATGTGCTGGCAGTGGAGCCAGCTAGGGAGGAAAACCCCCTATTAAAGGCTCATAACTGCATTATTACTCCGCACATAGCCTGGGCTCCAAAGGAGGCCAGAGAGAGGCTCCTCAATATAGCAGTGGATAACCTAGAGGGGTACTTAAAGGGAAGCATTGAAAACAGGGTAGCTTAAATCAAAAATTTATTTATTATAGAGGGGGAGTCAGATGTATAACTTTAATGAAGTAGAGAGCAGAAGAGGGACTCATTCAGTGATGTGGGACTGTATAGAGGAGAAGTGTGGGAAACCCAACGATGAAATACTCCCTGCATGGGTGGCAGATATGGATTTTCCGTCGGATCCTGCAGTGGTTGAGGAGCTTACAAAAAGGATAGCCACAGGCTACCTCGGATATGCAGGGGACCACAGGGACTATAAGAGATCGTATATAGGCTGGGTAGAGAGAAGACACGGTTTTAAGATAGAGGAGGAGAATCTGCTCCTTATTCCAGGGGTGAAGGTAGGTATCAATTCAGCCCTTGAAGCTCTTGGGAATCCAGGGGATGGAGTGATAATTCAGTCCCCAGTATATGATCCCTTCTTCAATATAACAGAAACCAGGGGAATGAAGGTAGTAAAAAACCCCCTTCTCTATGAGGAGGGAAGGTATAGCATTAACTTTCCCCAGCTGGAGGAGCTGGCTGCCAGGGAGGAAAATAAATTCTTAATCATCTGCAACCCGCACAATCCTGTGGGAAGGGTGTGGACCAGGGAGGAACTCACAAGGGTCGGGGAGATCTGTCTGAAAAATAATATAACTATAATAGCAGATGAGATGTACAGTGATCTTACTGTAAAGAAGTATACTCCCATGGCATCCATATCCAAGGAGGTAGGAGAGATAATTGTAGCACTTTCATCCCCAAGCAAGACATTTAATATAATGGCCTTTAATATAGCCAACCTTGTAGTTGCAGACAGGGATAAGAGGGGAAGGATACAGAGGAAGATCCTTGCAACAGGTCACGGGCACCTGAATCTGGGAGGACTCTATGGAGGGGAGGTAGCTTACAGAAGATCTGAAGAGTGGGTGGATTCTGTAATGAAATATATAGTTGAAAACCATACCTTCTTTACAGAGAAGATCAAGGAGAAGTTTCCCCATGTGAGGGTAAGTCCTGCAGAGGGAGGATTCCTTGCATGGGTGGACCTTAGAGGGCTGGGACTTCCGGCCAAGGAGATAGAGGAAAGACTCCTAGAGAGGGGAAGGATACTCGTGAGCCAGGGAGCTGTCTACGGACTAGAGGGAGAGGGCTTCATCAGGGTAAACCTTGGAGGAACCAGAAGGAAGGTGGAGGAGATAGTCTCCAGGATAGTAGAAGCACTTAGGTAGAAGACGATAAAAAAAGACAGAGGTATCTAGCCTCTGTCTTTTAATATCTTACATGATTTGTATTCATCCTTACCGCTAACTCTGTATGTGCAAGAACCATCTACAGCAGTACATCTGATAGATAGGTAGAGGCTTGCCTCGAAAAATTCACCGTCGGCAAAGGGGCACTCAAGAGTAGGGTGCTTTTTAATTAAAGTTTCCCTCATTAGGGGAGTCATATCTTTAACTTTCATCTGTCCTCCAATTGATAACTTATATTTTTAACGATATAAATTATATCATTATAGAGACACTTTTACAATTTTCCAGATGAGTTAATTACATTGCATTTTTAAAGATAGTTTTGATCTCCTTTAAAGTAGCCTGTTTAGGGTTTGTAAATCCGCAGGCATCCTTAAGGGCATTTTCTGCAAGGATAGTTATGTCCTCTTCCTTAACTCCAAGGGTAGTAAGTCCCTGAGGAATATCGATATCCTTTGAAAGCTCCTTGATAGCAGAGATTGCTGCCTGAGCTCCCTCCTCATCGTTCATCTTGCTGACATCTACTCCCATAGCTTCAGCAACTTCCTTTAATCTTCCAGGAACAACCTGAGCGTTGTACTCCTGTACGTGTGGCAGAAGAACAGCATTACATACTCCGTGAGGCAAGTCATAGAATCCACCAAGCTGGTGAGCCATTGCGTGTACATATCCTAAAACAGCGTTGTTGAAGGCCATTCCTGCAAGGTATTCAGCATAAGCCATCTTGTCTCTGGCTTCCTCATTGCTACCGTCAGCTACTGCATCTCTCAGGTGGTTGGATATAAGCTTCATAGCCATAAGAGCGCAGGCATCTGTAATTGGAGTTGCTGCTGTGGAAACATATGCCTCTACTGCGTGAGTCAGGGCATCCATACCTGTAGCAGCGGTAAGACTTTTTGGCATAGCTGTCATAAGAAGAGGATCATTTACAGCCATAATAGGATTTAGGTGCTTATCCACTAAAGCCATCTTTATGTGTCTCTCCTCATCTGTGATGATAGAGAAGATAGTCATCTCAGATGCAGTACCAGCAGTTGTATTTATAGCAACAAGTGGTAGCTGAGGTTTAGAAGACATATTAACACCCTCGTAGTCCTTTATGTCCCCACCGTTTGTAGCAAGAAGAGCTATCCCCTTACCACAGTCGTGTGGTGATCCTCCACCAAAGGAGATAACAAAGTCGCACTCCTCATTTTTAAGAAGCTCCAGTCCCTCGTTAACATTGATAACTGTAGGATTTGGCTTAGTTTTATTATATATTACATACTGGATGTCATTTGCCTTAAGTACATCCGTTAATTTATCTACTAACTTTATTTCACACAGCACCTTGTCTGTAACAATAAGAGCCTTTTTAAATCCTAAAGACTTAACCTCTGCTCCTGCGTCATTAAGACATCCTGGGCCCATCAGTGACTGTGGTGGCATAAAAAATTTGTAACTCATATTAAATCCCCCTTGATTCTTTTATGTGAACTTAATAACAAAATAACACTTAGATATTTTTTTGTCAATACATTTTTAAACTATTAAAAATGGCATTTAAAAACAGAGTGCCTATTTCAAATTTTAAAAAGTGTACACTCTTTTAGTGAATAATATAGTTTTTACTTGATGTTGAGAGACCAGTTGTAGTCCATATACTTTATTTTTTTCTCCCTTGGAATCTTCAGGTAGGTATGCAGATCTCCGAACTCATCCCTGTACCACCTATAGATCTTTGAAACATAGTAGGTCTCTCCCTCTAGACGTATCCCCTTTTTTTCATTTGCAAGGAAGAGCTCCCTCTGCTCCAGCATCTCATCCCTTAAATTTTCAGAGGTATAGGAGGATCTTCTGAGGTCGGGGCAGGAGAGGGAGGCACAGACAATAGCATAGTGAATGAGGGGATCCCGGGTTTTTCTAAGAATATCGTGCTCTATATATCCAAGGGAGTAGGTGGTATCTCCCACCTGGATAACCTCACGCTTCCATACGGGTTTGATGAGGTTGCCAGCATCTCTTATGCTTTTTAAGGGATGATTATCTACAATCATTTTCACAGCCCCTATATTATAGATATTTATCCAGAAGGCCTTCTTTTTCTCAAGAGTTAGCTTTTCCGGGTCTTCAGCCCTGACCTCCTCTAAAAGGGTCTTCCACCTCTCATCTCCTCCGATTCCCTCATAGTCCACAAGAACAGCTTCTATACCCTCCTTGCTTCCCCGGAAAGTATACTCCTTTAACAGTTCATCCCATGTATGGGTGTAGCTTCCCAGGGACAGCCTAAAGAACAATAAAAAGAGACATAGCAACTTCCACATAATACCACCTCGCTTTAATAGTCTATATGGGATATACCAGTTTTCTAGGGGAAATACTTTAAAATAGTTTAAAGATCTTATAATCCTCTATAATTTATATTTTACCCCAGCCACTGAATATCCTCCATGGTTTCGGTAAAGGAGGTACCATTTAAGAAGTCTCTTGGATTGGAGAGGTTCCCGCATATAGCAGGGTGGTTGTGGAAGATTATTCTCCCAGAGGAGATATACTTTATAAACTTCTCAGCCTTCCCTCCCCATATGAGGTAGGTTAAGTTGGGTTTTACCCTTCCCAGGTGGAGAAGGAGATCTCTGGTAAACTTCTCCCAAAGTTTTAGGTGGCTTCCGGCTTTTCCCACCTTTACCGTGAGGGCGGAGTTGAGGAAGATCACCCCCTTATCATTCCAGTCCTTAAATGCTTCGTTAGGGGGAAGGATGGGAAAGCTTCCCTTCTCTATCCTTTCTCTCAGAGATTTTATATCCAAAATCTCCCCGTAGTAGCTCTTGTAGAGGAGCTTCAGCATATTTTTAAGGGAGGTGTTTACCCTCTTGTCCACCCATGAGGTATAGGGAACCTCAAAGGAAAATCCGGTGGCAACTCCCTCCTGGGGGTAGGGGTCCATTCCCAGGAGAAGAACCTTTTTCTCATGGAGATCATATCTGAATACCCTGAAGATATTCTCCCTTTTGGGAGAGTAGTCATCCCCAATACTTTGTAAGATGTCCTCTACCTCCTTAACCCTTCCCTCTGTGAAGAAGTCGTAGTATGAGGGATGTATACTGTGCTCCTGTAAAAACCTTTCTCTTACTTCTCTGCTATCCATTCCTTCTCCTCCTCTATAAGTTTCATCAGCTGGTGCTGTATTCTTCCATAGGTCATCTCTTCAATGGGAGGAAGCTCTTTAAACCTTCTGACCTCAGCAATCTCAGAGGCAGGGAGGAATCCCCTCTTGGTAACTTCGGCCCTAAAGAGTCCGCCGAAATTAACTTCCGAGTCCCTTCCTACCGAGTAGTCACAGAGGTGCTCTACCTTATATTCAAGGGCTCCAGTCTCCTCGTAGAGTTCCCTTTCAGCGGTTTTTAATATGGTCTCCCCCTCCTCGTGGTGTCCCCCTGGGATCTCCCAGCTGCTTCTGTCGATATGTCTCACCAGAAGGAGTTCCCCCTCCTCATATGTTATGATTACTGCATACTTTCTGTACCTTTCACATATCCTATGAAGTTTTATATCCAAGCCTCTCCTCCCTCAAAATTAATCTCTTAAATTTAAAGTCATTTAAGGATATAGTATAATAAATTCACCAAAAAATTAAGGTGGATTTTAAAGGAAAGAAATTGACCATAAGAAAAGCGGGCCCCTAGAGACCCGCTAAACTTTACTCATTATGTATAGGATACAACAGGTTCCTCTGCTTTTTCCTCTTCAAACTGTATCTCTCCATCCTTGTCCCAGCACTCTATTCCCTCTGTGGAGTCGAGAACCTCAACATTGAATACAGGGTTTTTTCCCTCCTTCTTCTGCTGAGCGTAGTCCTTGAGGGCAACAACAGCAACTTTAGACAGAAGAGTTATTGCAATCAGGTTGATGATGGCCATGCTACCCATGAAGAGGTCTGCCAGACTCCATACAACCTCTACCTTGGCCACTGCTCCAAACATAACCATTCCCAAAACAAGTATTCTATAGATATAGAGCATCTCCTTGGATTCCCCTATGAACTCTATATTCGTTTCCCCGTAGTAGTAGTTTCCTACAATTGAACTGAATGCAAAGAGCAGGATACACACAGCTATAAAGGTATATGCCCACTGTCCAACCTGGGATGCCAGTGCCAGCTGAGTCAGTTTGATACCCTCCACTCCCTGTACACCATACTTTCCAGAGAGAAGAATGATGAAGGCAGTAGCACTACAGATTAAGATAGTTGCAGTAAATACTCCCAGGGTCTGGATGAATCCCTGCTTCACCGGGTGGCTGGTAGATGCAGCGGCAGCGGCATTGGGAGCAGATCCCATTCCAGCCTCATTGGAGAATAATCCCCTTTTTATTCCCTGCATAAGAGCTGCTCCGAATCCTCCTCCTACAACTCCGTTTATATTGAAGGCACCCTTCAGTATGATGGAAAACATTTCAGGGATGTGTCTGAAGTTGATCACAACCACATAGAGGGAAACAAGGATATAGGCGATTCCCATTATAGGTACTATGGTCTCAGATACCTTGGCAACTCTGTGAACCCCTCCGAATATTACTAATCCTGTAAAGACTGTCAGGATAATTCCAGTGTGGAATCTTCCCAATCCAAAGGCCTCCTCAAAGGCATATGTGATGGTATTGGCCTGTACAGAGTTAAATACAAGTCCAAAGGCAACTATTATCAGGCAGGAGAAGATTATTCCCATTCCTCTCTGGTTTAGAGCCTTCTCCATATAGTAAGCTGGTCCTCCACGATAACCTTTCTTATCCCTTACCTTGTACACCTGAGCTATGGTACTTTCTACAAAGCTTGATGCAGCTCCTATAAGAGTAATGATCCACATCCAGAATATCGCACCAGGTCCCCCCAGTGAGATTGCCAGAGCCACCCCGGCAAGGTTACCCGTACCTACCCTTGATGCAGCACTGATACAGAAGGCCTGAAATGGCGAAACAGCATCCTTGTTATCGGTCTTATCGCTAAAAGTCCTGAACATCTCTACAAAGAATTTAAACTGTACAAAGTCGGTTTTAAATGTAAAGTACCCTCCCAACCCTATTAACATGACGATCAATACATACGACCATAGGACATGATTTATAGAACCTATGATGCTTCCTAAAACTTCCATTAAACTAATTCCCCCTTTAAATATTTTTTTCAAGAAAAGTAAACAATAACTTATTCTCGATATAAAGTAAACTATTAATCAGTTTATATACTAACATTAACTTTGTCAATAGTTCTTTGTATTTTTAAACGATAGTATGTTTATTTTGAATACAATAGTC
>CAYSGC010000139.1:0-7613 GCA_964430145.1 uncultured Fusobacteriaceae bacterium
ACTCCAAGGGAATGAAAAATAAAAAGGGAATGATGTCGAACAGATCGATGTCTGCATAGTAAAGGGAGCTCCAGTAGGGGCTCTTTTTTTGTGTTAATAACTTTCATAATTCTGTCACACATTTGCCTTATTGGTGGGGTAAATTTCTAGTGTAAAGTCAGAATACCATAAGGGAGGAAGGAATATGAAAAAAATAATAGCAGTTTTAGCACTGGTAGTATCAGCAGGAGCTTTAGCCCAAGGAGGAACAGGAAATGGCATGACCAGGGGAGGGCATATGCATAATAACAGGGGCGGAATGATGATAAACTACGAAAATCTTACCCCTGAGCAGCAGGCGGAGTTCAATGAACTACATGCAAAGCACAGGAATGACATGCAGAGATCTATGCTGGACATAAGGGAGATAAATCTTAAGATTCAGAAGGAGATGTTAGCAGATAAACCCAACCAGAAGAATATCGATAAGCTTGTAGATCAAAAATCTAAACTTCAGGCACAGCATCAGAAGGATATGCTTAAGTTTAGGCTCGAGATGAAGGAGAAGTTTGGTATGGAGATGATGGGTGGAATGAACGGAAAT
Organism: uncultured Fusobacteriaceae bacterium; assembly: GCA_964430145.1. Classification (GTDB taxonomy): domain Bacteria; phylum Fusobacteriota; class Fusobacteriia; order Fusobacteriales; family Fusobacteriaceae; genus Propionigenium. The sequence continues at coordinate 584 of CAYSGC010000139.1, forward strand.
ATGATGGGAATGTAAGAAGATTTTAACAGGTAAAATCTAAAAGTTAAAGTATTTCGGGCTCTTGAAGAGAATTCAAGAGCCCGTTTTATGGTGGCTATTTAATTATTTTTTCTATGGTTTTTATGAATTCATCGATAATCTCAGGGTCGTCGTTTTTAATCTTACTGGCAACACAGCTTCCCAGATGTTTTTTTAAGATTATCTTACTGACTCCATTTAAGGCGGATTTTGAGGAATTGATTTGATTTAAGACATCATCACAGTAGGTGTCATTTTCAATAAGTTTCTTTATTCCCCTGATCTGTCCCTCGATTCTATTTAGTCTATTAATTAATTTTTTTTTGTCCTGACTGTATGAAGCGGTATTTTTTTTATTATTTTTATCCATAACTACCTCCCTTTAACACTGTATATACTCCCTATACCTATTATAAATTAAAATTTGATTAAAGTCAAAATCGATTTATATCGTTGACAAAGCGGTGAAAAGAAGTTAAAATCAAAATATAGGGTAGGGGGGTATTCTATAAAAAGGAGTAGATGTATGGTGAAAATAATTCTTACAATTATTTTATTATTAAATTCTTACTTTTGTTTTAATAAAGGTCAAAAAATTACATCAAATATAAAAAGGGGGTTAAGGATTGAGGAAGGTGACTATTAAATTTAAAAACCTATTTTGTGATTTTTGTACATACGATATAGAGATGATATTAGATGAGTTTTCAGAGATAGGGGAATATAAAATTTACAGACACTCCAATACTGTGGAGATGTTTTTAAAGGAGCAGGGGGGCAGCCTTGTTGAAAGGATCAAAGAGGATTTTAACAGAGAGGGGCTGGAAGTTGTAGAGGTTATAGGAGGTTAAATATGAAGATGAATTACAGATTAAGGGGCATGAGTTGTGCAAGTTGTGCCGCCAAAATAGAGAAAGCAGTTGGCAGGGTAGCCGGTATAGAGCAGGCAGCAGTAAATTTTGCCACGGAGACTCTCACAGTCAGCGGAGAGATAGGTGCAGGAGTTATTGAAGATACAATAAAGGATCTGGGGTACGAGGCAGAAAAAAAATCCTCATTAAAAACCATAAACCTAAAACTCCTGGGTATGAGCTGTGCAAGCTGTGCAGGAAAGATTGAAAAGGCAATAGGTGGTTTAGGTGGAGTAGAGAGCTCTGTGGTTAATTTTGCCACGGAAAAAGCAACGGTAACCTACGACCCTAAGGTTTTAAAGTTAAGAGATATAAGGGAGAGTATTGAAGGAGCTGGATATGAGAGCAGAGTTTCAGAGGATGTAGATGAAAATAGTGAAGCAGGGGAAAAAGCCAAAGCTTTAATGAGGCACAGAAACTCCATAGCAGTTATGGGGATGTTCACACTTCCAGTATTGTATCTGGCTATGGCCGAGATGTTTATACCAGGTATTATCCCTAATTTTATAAAGCCAGATGCAAATCCTAAGCTGTTTGCAGGGGTTCAGCTGATCTTCACTATTCCCGTGATATATCTAGGAAGGGGATACTTTAGCAGAGGGTTTAAAAACTTATTAAACAGGAGTCCTAACATGGATACCCTAATAGGGGTGGGGACATCTGCGGCATTTATCTACAGCTTCTACAACACCTTTATGCTTTTTACTACCCTCAATACAGCTTATGTGATGCAGCTTTACTATGAGGCCGGGGTAGTGATCCTTACCCTTATAAGCTTTGGAAAGTATCTAGAGGAGGTAAGCAAGGGGAAAACAAACGAGGCTATAAGGAAGCTGGCCGGGCTTCAGCCTAAAACTGCCAATCTGGTAACCCAAGGGGGAGAGCGTTCCGGTAGATGGTACTGTTATAGAAGGAAGCACTGCAATAGATGAATCCATGCTTACCGGGGAGAGCCTTCCTGTGAAGAAGTCCAGGGGCAGCAGGGTAGTAGGAGCGTCGATCAACAAGACAGGTTCTATAAAGTTTAGAGCAGAAGCTATAGGGAGCGATACAGCTCTTTCCCAAATTATAAAGCTTGTAGAGGATGCCCAGGGTTCAAAAGCTCCAATTGCCAGAATGGCAGACATAATTTCAAGTTATTTTGTACCAATAGTTATGTCCATTGCTGTGGTTTCAGGAGTAGCCTGGTATTTTACAGCTACGGCCCATCCTGAAATTATTCCCACAATATTTAACGGCAGCCCTCTAGGATTTGCCCTTACAATCTTTATTTCGGTTCTTGTAATTGCATGTCCGTGTGCCCTTGCTCTTGCCACACCAACTTCCATAATGGTAGGTACAGGTAAGGGGGCTGAGAACGGGATACTTATAAAGGGTGGGGAGGCCCTGGAAACTGCTCATAAGGTTAAGAAGATAATATTTGATAAGACGGGAACAATAACTCTGGGAGAACCTAAGGTGACAGATATAGTGGCTGTAAAGGGTATATCCAAGGAGGAGATCCTTCAAAAGGTTGCCAGTGCAGAGGTTCATTCCGAGCATACTCTGGGAGAGGCTATAGTAAGGGAGGCTAGGGAGAGGGGGCTTAAGCTTTCAGAGGTTACAGAGTTTAAATCCATTACCGGAAAGGGAATTACAGGATATGTAGAGGGAGTTTTTGTAGCCATTGGAAATAGGAAGCTCCTAGATGAGTACAATGTCCATCCGAAACTGGATGATGATATAGACAGATTAGCTGGTGAGGGAAAGACGCCTATGTATATTATCCTGGGAGAAGGATTGGGAGGAGTAATTGCAGTGGCTGACCCGGTGAAGGAAACATCTAAAAAGGCCATAGCAAAGCTACATGAAATAGGTATAGAGGTGGCCATGGTAACGGGAGATAATCGGAAGACGGCTCATGCCATAGCAAGGCAGGTAGGTATAGATGTGGTGCTGGCAGAGGTGCTTCCCAAGGATAAATCGGCAGAGGTTAAAAAACTTCAGGAAGATGGCAGTGTAGTAGCGATGGTGGGAGACGGTATCAACGATGCCCCAGCACTGGCTCAGGCAGATATAGGAATAGCCATCGGAAGCGGAACAGATGTGGCGATAGAATCAGCTGATATAGTTCTTATGAAGGATGATCTAGCTGATGTCCCACTGGTTCTCAGTCTTTCAAAGGCAACTATAAAGAATATTAAGCAGAATCTTTTCTGGGCTTTTTTCTATAATACAATAGGAATCCCTGTGGCTATGGGACTTTTATTCGGGATCTACTACTTTACCACGGGAAGAGTAAATGGAATGCTGCTTTTAAGCCCGGCTTTGGCAGGGGCAGCAATGGCTTTTTCATCGGTATCGGTTGTATCAAATGCATTGAGACTTAAAAAATTCAAAGGATAGAATCAGGAGGAAAAGTATGAAAAAAATAACTGTAGTGGGTATGAGTTGCAGCAGGTGTACAGGTAAGATCGAGGAAACTTTAAAAGCTTTAAGGGGTATCGAAATGGTTACGACCTCCCTGGAGAAGGGGGAAGTGTATATTACGGGGACCTCGGATGACAGTGTGATAAAGGAGTCTATAGAGGCACAAGGGTATGATGTAGTATCGGTGGTAGAAGTTGAAATTCAGAAAAATCCTGAGAATAAAAAGAAAAAGGGATTCCTTGCCAGGCTGCTTGATAAGATAGAGTCCTCAAACAGCAAAAGCTTCGGTGATAAGAGGCTGGACTGCTGCAACCTGCAGGATAAGGATAAAAAATAGTGTGAGGGCAGAGTGATATGGAGGGATAGATGAAGATATTGTTTACAGTATGGGGAGTAAGGATACCCTTCTTTGGGTTTATGATAGCTTTGGGAGTGCTGGCTGCTATGTGGATCCTATCCTTTGATGCAAAGAGAAAGGGGATAGACTCTGAAAAGGCAACTGATATGGGGGCATGGGCTCTTATAGGCGGAATATTAGGGGCACGTTTAGGTTATATCTTGTTTTATAGTTTAGATTTTTATCTGCAAAACCCTGTGGAGATCCTAAAGATGCATGAGGGAGGAATGTCGATTCACGGGGGAATAGCAGGAGGAATGGCTGCCTCCCTGTTATTTCTCAAAAGAAATAAGGATTTAAAATTAATGGAGATGGCCGACCTGGCAGCACCACCCTTAATTCTTGCCCAGGCTATAGGTCGAATAGGCTGTGATGTTTATGGAAGTGTAATGAGTAACCCCAAGCTTTGGGGCATTGCAGTAGAGGGAAGAAGCCTTCACCCTGCACAACTATATGAATTTACCCTAGATTATCTACTGTTCTTTTACCTCTGGAGAAAGAGAAGGAGTAAAAGATATGAGGGAGAGTTATTCGGGATATATCTTATAGGATTTGCACTGATAAGAAGTATCGTGGAGTTATTCAGAGGAAACCCCAGAGTACTCGGGATAATCAGTGTATCCCATCTTCTTAGTCTTAGTCTAGTGTTAGCAGGGCTACTATGGATTAGAGTAGCTTCAAAAAGGGAGAGGGGTAAAGTTCAGAATAAATTAAAGTGTTTTTCATTAAGGTATGAGGCATTGGCATTAACTGTAGTATTAATCGCATCCGTAGGCGTATTCTACGGAGTTCAGGTAAATTTCTAGCTTATAGAGTGTAATCTTTGATCTCAAAATTTTATGATTTCAAGGGTTACACTTTTTATTTACCTTTATTTAAATTGCCACACTTCTGACATATAGATAGATTAAACTTAGAATATAGGCTCCCCCCCTATAAAAGAAAAGTTGAGAGGAGTGATTGTTTTGGAGTTTATAGGAGAATTTTTACAGATGGATTTTATTCAGAGGCTCTGGGAGTCGGAATTTTCAAGATATTTAATAATTATGCTTGGATTTCACCTTGTTATGGGAATGTTTGGGGTGGGGTGCTGCAGTAGAAGAAAGCATAGGAAGGGAACAAAGAAAAATGGAAGCTGTCACTAAGAACCCAAAGGGAGAGGAGTTCATTTTGAAGAAAAAGATAGAAGTTAATATGGATTTAAAGTTTAATTAAAAAATGGAGGTTTATGATGGATATTTTAAAAAATAAGAGAATGATTTTAACATTTTTACTAATAATTTCAGTAGTGGCAGGGGTTCAGGCTGTAGATACAAAAAATAAAAGGGAGATACCGCCACAGGTGGTGCATATTGTGGATGAGAGTTCTGTTGGAAGTAATATAAGTTTAAACGTTGAATTTAAAAACTATCAGGAGAGCAACCCAGAATTCTTAATATTCCAAGTGTTTATAAATACTCACTCGGAGGACCTCTCTGTATATGATGATCTAGGTAGTTATCTGGCAGTAAAAGTGGATGAGGTGCCTGTAAAGCCTGAAATTATATTTGAGAAGAGGGGAGGAGGGCACCATATCTCCAATATTTTAAAGGTAAAAAATAACTACCAAGGGGAAAGACTCATGGATGGAGGTACAAAGGATATAAAGCTGGTATTCAAAAATATAGGAGAAGTAGAGGAAAGAGTACATTCCTTTAAATTTTAGTAAATTTTTATAGAGTATTATCTACGCTCAAGGAGGTAGAAGATGAAAGCGATAAAAACCTTTTTACTTATGGCAACGATGACACTGATTCTTATGTTCTTCGGAAATTTGTTGGGAGGAAGAAACGGGGTAGGGATAGCTCTTTTATTATCGGTGGGAATGAATTTCTTTTCCTACTGGTATAGCGACAAGATTATTCTTTCCATGTACAGAGCCCAGCCAGTTGAAGAGGGTAGCAGGGTATATGAGATAACACAAAGGGTAGCGCGGAGAGCAGAGCTTCCCATGCCGAAGGTATATATGATAAATGAGTCTCAGCCAAATGCCTTTGCAACGGGAAGAAACCCTGAAAACTCTGCAGTGGCAGTCACCAGAGGACTTGTAGAAATTTTAGATGAGAATGAACTGGCTGGTGTGATAGGACATGAGCTGGGACACATAAATAACAGGGATATATTAATAGGAACTATGGCAGCTTCCCTGGCAGGGGCAATCACCTACCTTGTTCATATGGCCAAATGGTCTGCTATATTTGGCGGAAGAAGAAGCAGGGAGGGAAGCCCCTTTGCTCTAATTGCAACAATGATTTTGGCACCATTGGCTGCAATGATAGTTCAGATGGCAATATCAAGAACCAGAGAATATAAAGCTGATGAATATGGAGCAAGGGTAAGCGGCCACCCACTGTATCTGGCAAGAGCCCTGAGAAAGCTATCCAACTATAGAAGGGAACCAAATATGAAGTTAAATCCTGCTACTTCACACCTTTTTATTGTGGCTCCCTTTAAGGGGAAGGATCTATCCTCCCTTTTCAGCACTCATCCCAGAATAGAAGTGAGAATAAAAAAGTTGGAGGAGATGGCTGAAGGAGGATATTAGAGGATTGAGATCCTAGGAGGAACTATGATAAATAGAGGATTGGTAAAGGAAGTAAACGGAGAGGTATTGAAGGTTCAGCTATATAAGGAAAGTGCGTGCAGCCACTGCTCGGGATGTAATAAAGAGGAAAAGCCAGGGAGTGTCTATAATTTCAGGTGCAGCGAAGGTATTGAAGTGGGGGACACCATAACCTTTGAGATAAAGGACAACTCCCTGTTGAAAATAGTGGCCCTGATCTATCTGACCCCTGTTTTTTCAATGATAGGAGGATACTTTGTGGGAGAGATGGTGGGTCTTTCAGAGATGATAAAGGTTGTTCTGAGCTTTACCGGATTTTTAGGGGCCTTTCTTTTTATACATCTTTATGACAGTTTTAGAGGCCATGAAATAATAGAGAGGGAAATAAGAATAAAAGGGAGTGAAAAAATATCCGAGTATAAGCTGTGTAGATCATAAATAATTTAAAGGAAGTGATGATATGTTTTTTGTATTTCCACTGCTACTGCTAGTTGTAGTAATAGTAGTAACTAACATAAAGATTGTACCCCAGTCTCAGGCATATGTAATTGAGAGACTAGGAGCGTATCTAAGCACATGGAAGGTGGGACTTAATATTACTGTCCCATTCATCGACAGGGTAGCTAAAAGGGTATCCTTGAAGGAGCAGGTAGTGGACTTTCCTCCACAGCCGGTAATCACCAAGGACAATGT
>CAYSGC010000140.1:0-7449 GCA_964430145.1 uncultured Fusobacteriaceae bacterium
AAAACATATAGTCCTTGAGGGTTTTCTCCGATTTATATATGGAAAAGAGGTTTTTGTGTTCCCCGCTCCTCTTTCTCTTCTTTCTTCTGGCCAGTTCTGTACTGCCTCTACTTATAATATCCATGCATTCTCCTAAAAAGTCCCGTTAATATAATTATAGAAAACAGATTAGAAACTGTAGTCTATTACCTCTATCTTGACATCTCTTCCCTCTATGTCCTGCACACTTATCTGCCTTTGTATCTCAACACTTTCACCGGCCTTTAAGCTGTTCACAGAGATCAGTTTTCTGAGGGAATACTCCTCTCCGAACCTAAACTTTACACCAAAGGCTGCATAGGTTAGCTCCTCCATGGATCTATTGGTTACCTTAAAGGTCATAGTTCTGTACTGGTTATTCTTCTTATTCATCTTTAATATCTCTATGTCCACCTTTTCCTCAAAGGTTTTGATCTTATCAGCTCTTTCCTTGGTAATCCAACGCCCTGTATTATAGAGAACTATCTCCTCACCAGAGGAGTTCTTTACAACTTCCTCTCCAAATGCTGCTACTCCTAAAGAAAACAAACAAAATATTCCAATAGCTATCTTCCTCATAATATCAGCTCCTTTAAATTATGTCGGCCAGATCTACCTCCCTTACCTCTCCAGGTTTCATATCTCCCAGGTGCAACTTTCCAAATTGAACCCTCTTAAGATATTCAACCTTATTGTCTACAGCGACCATCATCTTCTTCACCTGATGGAAACGTCCTTCGCTTATGGTAAGAAGTATTTCTGTATTATTTATTATCTGAACTTTTGAAGGTTTCGTTACATAGCCACCTATATCTACTCCCCTCTCTAGTAGTTTTACCTTGTCATCCTGGATTTCCTCTAAAAGTTTTACATAATATGTCTTGTCCACATGCCTCTTTGGAGATAGCATCTCGTGGGAAGCCTTTCCGTCGTTGGTAAAGATTAGAAGCCCCTCTGTGTCCTTGTCCAGTCTTCCCACTGGAAAGAGCTTCTTGGTATTTACCCACTCTGGAAGGAGTTCCATTACAGTTTTATCCCTCCTGTCCTCTGTGGCAGTTATATATCCAGCCACCTTATACAGGGCATAGTACCTGCTGCTCTTAAAGGAGAGGTTTTCCCCCTTGTATATCACCTCGTCACTCTCCTCCTCTATATGTTCCTTGGGAGTTTTGGCTACCTTGCCGTTTATAGTGATCTCTCCCCTTTTAATTATATCCTTTACCTGACTACGAGTTCCCACTCCACACTCAGTTAAAAATTTGTCTAATCTCATTACCTCTCCTTTTGTCGTATAATAATAAATACGGAAATTTATTTATAAAATAAAGAGCAGCATATAGCTGCCCTTACTTTAAGATCTGTCACTATAGGGTTTTAGCGGGATCGATGGTATTCCCGTTTACTCTGATCTCATAGTGAAGGTGTGGGCCAGTGCTTAAGCCGGTATTCCCGGTTTTGGCAATTAGCTGTCCCTTCTTTACCTTTGTTCCCTTTCCTACCAGCCATCTATTGAGGTGGGCATACCTTGTAGTATATCCTCCCCCGTGATCTATGATGATAATCTTACCATATCCATTCATCCACCCAGAATAGGTTACAACTCCTGCATAGGGAGCATACACCGGGGTATTCATGGCAGCTTTCAGATCCACTCCGTGGTGGGTTATCCTCTTCTTTGTTACAGGATGTACCCTGGTGCCATAGGGACTGTTTATAGATATGGATTTAAGGGGTTTTCTGAAGGACCTAAGGGTAGGTGAGCTCAAGCTACTGCTGGAACTACTGTTGCTTGCCACCCCTGTGGCAGTCTGACCCGGCATCAGGTAGATCTTCTGACCAACCTGAATATTATTGTCCTCTAGATTGTTGTATCTCTTTAAGTTATCCACACTCACATTGTATCTGGCAGATATTCTATAAAGGGTCTCTCCCCTCTTAACAACATGATAGGTTGATTTGGTGCTGCTCTTCTTCTCTCCCCTCAAAAGGAGCCTCTGACCTTCATATACCTTTGCTGAGGTCATATTGTTCAGGTCCATGATCTCATTTACACTTACCTTGTTCCTGGCTGAAATAGAATAGAGAGTTTCATTTCTCTTTACAGTGTGGTAGTTACTGCTACAGCCGGCTAAGATAAGGAAAAGAGAACCTAGCGCTATCTTCTTTAATCTTCCCATTGACGTACTCCTTTTTTTGGTCTCATTATTAATTTACCATAAATAATAACATCTTTCAATGATATTTCCTTTGAAATCAAGGGTTTTTGGTGGTATAATTAGTTTAAATAATTATAATACAGGAGAATATTTAATATGGTAGATTTTGATTCAGTAGATAAGATGATAGACATAGTTGAGAGGGGAGATATTCCTTCAGGATCAACCTTTAATGATTTTGCTATAAAGTTTTACCTGGAGAGCAAGGCTCTGCCCCTTTCCAAGTATCTGAGGAATAAGGGGATGACCAAGAGGCTTCCTAAGATCATGAATACAAGAAAGGCCGGAGAGGTTCTCTGGATGACGGAAAAGGATGAGGACACAATTAAGTTTTTAAAGAGAAGGGGATATAAGGAGATACCTAAGCTGGACTACACATGTGTCATGCTTCTGAGAAAGACCGACCTTCTCTCCAACTGGACAAAGATCCTCTCATACTTTGAGGGGAAGGGGACTATAGAGGAGATAAACAACTCCACAAGAACCATCCTTCTTCCAGATGAGAGGGAGAAGCTGGAAACCTTTGTTATCAAGGAGCTCAACGTAAACCAGAAGGAGTATGACTGGCTTATAAACAAGTACTCACAGATTATAGACAACAAGGAAGTTGGAAGAGCTATAAGAAAACTTATGAGGTAGGTGGAGCATGGAGATAGTAAAACTTGGTATAGAGGATTCCCATAGGTTCAGCAGATTTTTAGAAAAGGTATCGGAGGAGACTCCCTACCTCACCTTTGACAGAGAGGAAGCCCCGGACCTGGAGGCTTCCCAGGCTATGCTCAAGATCCTCAGTCTGGGAAAGAATGCTTCCTTTGCAGCTGTAGAGGGGGAGGAGATTGTTGGAAATATCACTTTCAGGGGAAGGGAAAACAGAAAGCGTCTGGCCCATGTGGGGGAGATCGGCATAGTTGTAGCCAAGAGCCACTGGGGCAAGGGTATCGGGAAGGAGCTCATCGAGAGGGTTATCCTCCACTGCAGAGAAAATTCCATTGAAAAGATAGGCCTCAAGGTGTTGGATACAAACAGCAGAGCTGTGGAACTCTATGAAAGGCTTGGGTTTATCAGGGAGGGACTTCTCATAGATGAGGTAAAGATAGAGGGAAGGTACTACAACTATGTTGTAATGGGACTTTTTATAGACAGATAATCTTCTTGAGAAGGTTTAATTTTTCTAAAGCTGTTGACAAAGCCCCAGAAATACTGTAAATTATATAGTAAGTAAAGGATTATTGAATGAAATAAGTAATCCCAAAAACAGAAAACATAAATAACTTTAGATAACTTTAAATATATTTGTATGAACCCCTTCGTGCCTGGCATGATTGGTAGTAATGGAGATGTTTTACAGGGATTTAAAATCTTATTAGTCTGGGTAAACCCTGAGGCTTTGATTTTAAGTGCCTGTTTTTTTTATAAAAAAATTACCTTAAGTCATTTAAGTTAAAATATTGATTCTATGAAAACAGGAGGGGAATATGAGCAGAAAGTTTAAGAGAATATTGATTGCAAACAGGGGCGAGATAGCAATAAGAATAATCAGAGCGTGTAAGGAGCTGGGAATAAGATCGGTGGCCATCTATTCAGAGGAGGATAGAGGGGCAATCTTCAGGGTGAAGGCAGATGAGGCCTATATGGTAGGAAAGGGAAAGGCTCCCATCGATGCCTATCTGGCTATAGATGAGATAATCACCCTGGCCAAGAAGAAGGGGGTAGATGCAATCCATCCTGGATATGGATTCCTCTCGGAAAATCCGGAGTTTGCAAGGAAGTGTGAGGAGGCTGGTATCGAGTTTATCGGACCTACTGGAGATATGATGGAGAGCCTGGGGGATAAGATAAAGTCCAAGATTGTTGCCTCACAGGTGGGAGTCCCTACGATTCCTGGAGTTGATAAGCCTGTAAAATCAGAGGAGGAGCTTCTGGAGTTTGCCGGCAGCTGCGGATATCCTATAATGCTTAAGGCGGCTGCAGGAGGCGGGGGCCGTGGAATGCGTATAGTAAGGGAGGAAAGTGAACTCATATCCTCCTACAGAAGTGCAAGGAATGAGGCAAGTAAAGCCTTTGGAATAGATGATATCTTTGTGGAAAAGTATGTGGAGGAACCCAAGCATATAGAGGTGCAGGTGCTTGGAGATAAATATGGAAATGTGGTCCACCTATATGAGAGGGACTGCTCGGTGCAGAGAAGACACCAGAAGGTTGTAGAGATATGTCCAGCCCTTACCCTTACAGAGGAGCAGAGGGAGGCTATGTGTAAAGATGCCCTTAAGATAGCCAGGTCTGTAGGTTATAGGAGTGCCGGAACCCTTGAGTTTCTGGTGGATAAAGGAGGCAACCACTACTTTATCGAGATGAACCCCAGAATCCAGGTGGAGCACACAATAACCGAGATGGTGACCGGGATAGACATAGTACAGAGCCAGATCCTTGTGGCAGAGGGGTACAGACTGGATTCGGAAGAGATAGGGATTCCAAGCCAGAGCAGTATAGAGCCCAGAGGATACTCCATCCAGTGTAGGATCACCACTGAGGATCCCCTCAACAACTTTGCCCCAGATACTGGAAAGATAGATATCTATAGAACAAGTTCTGGTTTAGGAGTACGTCTAGACGGTGGAAATGGATATGCTGGAGCGGTAATTGGCCCATACTATGACAGCCTCCTGGTAAAGGTCATCTCCTATGGAAGGACCTTTGAGGATGCCAGAAGAAAGGTGCTTCGTTCCCTGAGAGATACCAAGATAACTGGGATAAAGACTAATATAGCCTTCCTTATAAATGTAATTAACCACCCTGTCTTTGCTGAGGGAAGGTGCAATACAGGGTTTATAGGGGAGCACCCGGAGCTATTTAAGGGAGCTGCAAGAGAGGACTTCGAGGGAAGCGTCCTCAAGTTTATAGCTGAGAAGGTGGTAAATGAGACTCATGGCAGCGAAAAGAACTTCGATGTACCAGTTGTGCCTGGTTTATCCTACCCGGAAGGGTTAAGAGGAACAAAGCAGATCCTGGAAGAATGTGGGTCTGAGGGAGTTATAGAGTGGATTAAGGATCAGAAGAAACTCCTACTTACAGATACTACCATGAGAGATGCCCACCAGTCCCTCATGGCAACTCGAATGAGAACAAAGGATATTGCCAAGATAGCCAAGGACACCTCTATCCTTGCCAAGGATCTCTTCTCTCTGGGGTGCTGGGGAGGAGCTACCTTTGATGTTTCCTACAGATTTTTAAAGGAATCCCCGTGGGAGAGGCTTAGAGAGATAAGAAAAGAGGTTCCCAATGTCCTTCTGCAGATGCTGATCAGGGGATCCAATGCCGTAGGGTATAAGAACTACCCGGACAATGTTATAGAGGAGTTTATAAGAGAGGCTTCCAACAATGGAATAGATGTATTTAGGATCTTCGATTCCCTCAACTGGGTAAATGGGATGGAGGTTTCCATAAGGGAGGTTATTAAGAATGGAAAGATAGCAGAGGCATGTATCTGTTATACAGGGGATATCCTCGACCACAAGAGGGGAAAGTACAGTCTGGAGTACTACATAGAGAAGGCCAAGGAGATAGAAAAAACAGGTGCCCACATCCTTGGAATAAAGGATATGTCTGCCCTGCTGAAGCCCTATGCAGCCTATCAGCTTGTAAAGGCTCTTAAAGAAAACATTTCCATTCCAATTCACCTGCATACCCACGATACCACTGGAAATGGAGTAGCTACCTGTCTTATGGCAGCTGAAGCAGGGGTAGACATTGTAGACACAGCCTTTGACTCTATGTCGGGGCTCACAAGTCAGCCGTCCCTTAACTCCATTGTGGCTGCCCTTGAAAATACAGGAAGGGATACAGGGATAGATCTTGAGGATATTCAGCAGATATCCGATTACTGGAATGCTGTGAGACCTGTATATGCCCAGTTTGAATCGGGCCTTAAGTCCGGTTCTGCAGAGATATATAAGTATGAGATCCCGGGAGGACAATACTCCAACCTGAAGCCTCAGGTTGAGAGCTTCGGGCTGGGTCACAGATTCAATGAGGTAAAGGAGATGTACAGAGGGGTGAACCACATGCTTGGGGATATTGTAAAGGTAACTCCATCATCTAAGATGGTAGGGGATATGGCAATATTCATGGTAAAGAATAACCTCACACCGGAAACCCTTTTAGAGGAGGGAAGGCACCTTGCGTTCCCAGACTCGGTGGTAGCTTACTTCAAGGGGATGATGGGACAGCCAGATGGAGGTTTCCCAGAGGATATTCAAAAAATCGTCCTAAAGGGTGAGGAAGCTATCACATGCAGACCGGGAGAACTCCTTCCCCCTGAAGACTTTGAAGGAATAATAAGTCACCTAAAATCAAAGTATGGAATTGAAGCTGGTATGGAGGAAGCTCTCAGCTACGCCCTCTATCCAGAGGTATATGAGGAGTATCTAAAATATCTAAAGGAGTATGGAGACTTCTCCTCCGTCGGAAGCGACATCTACTTCCATGGCCTCACTGAGGGAGAGACCTGTGAGATAGAAAGTAATAAGGGAGAGATGCTGGTTATTACCCTTCTTCAGGTCTCCAAGGGAGACTCCGATGGATTCAGAACTGTGACCTTCGAGGTAAATGGCAACAGAACTGAGATCAGAGTAGCTGATAAATCTCAAAGGTTGAGTTTAGAGGGAGGCAGTGGTACTCTCATGGCAGACAGCAACAATGATCTTCATGTAGGGGCCAGCATCCCGGGATCCATTGCAAAGGTATTGGTGAAGGAGGGGGAGAGGATAGAGAAGAATCAGACCCTGGTCATCATAGAGGCAATGAAGATGGAAACAAATATAACTGCCAAGAAAGCGGGAGTGGTGGAAAAACTTCTGGTGAAGGAGGGGCAGGGAGTAAAATCCGGAGAACTTCTGGTTGAGTTAACAGACTGATAACTATAAAAAGGAGCGTGATGCTCCGCCATTTATAATCTCATTAAATGGATTTTTACCCATGGCAATAATCTATAGTTCGATACTTTCCTAAATAATAAAAAGCTAAGCTATTCAGCTTAGCTTTTTTTCATACGTCTATTCCCATAACCTTCTTTAGGGTAATTCCTATTAAGAAGGAGATAAAGGAGATCCCCAGACTGAGTAGAAACATCTCACAAAACCTTTTCTTGAAGGAATCCCTGTTTACCACAGAGGAGTAGTAGTTGAAAACAAAAATTATTGATACTGCAATGGCAAAG
>CAYSGC010000141.1:0-7446 GCA_964430145.1 uncultured Fusobacteriaceae bacterium
CTGGGAGGAGCCGGAAATATAGAGGAAGTAGATGCATGCATGACAAGACTGAGAGTAACAGTAAGGGATAATACCCTTGTTAAAGAGGAAAAACTATGGAAGAAAAATGGTGCCATCGGACTGATTGTTAAGGGGAATGGTATCCAGGCAATCTACGGACCAAAGGCGGACAACTTAAAAAATAAGATCAACGATACTTTGAGATTTGCTTAAGGAGTGAGATGAGACTATTAACGTTAAACTGCCACTCTTGGCAGGAAGAGGATCAGATTGAAAAGATAAGATACCTGGCTGAAACTATCTCTCAGGGGGGCTACGATGTGGTAGCTCTTCAGGAGGTAAGCCAGCACAAGGACAGTAAGATAATCTACGACAACATCAGAGAGGATAACTTTGCCCATCTCCTGGTAGAGGAGCTGAGGAAGCTGGGGAGCAACTACAACTTTATCTGGGATTTCTCCCACTACGGTTATGATGTGTGGGAGGAGGGAGTAGCTCTTCTCTCAAAACACTCCATAGAGGATATTGAGAGCTTCTATATATCTAACAGCGACAGTATCCATAACTGGAAGAGTCGTAAGATAGTTGGAGGAAGTGTTGAGGTAGAGGGAGAGAGTATAGCCTTCTATACCTGTCATACTGGCTGGTGGTCGGATGAGGATGAACCCTTTGAACACCAGGGAAGGGAGCTCCATAAAAGGCTGAGAGATCTGGATACTAGGGCCTTCTTCATGGGGGATTTCAATAATGATGCCAGAGTAAGGGGAGAGGGGTATGATTTTCTTGTACAAAAGAAGTTCATAGACACCTTTACCCTTGCAAAGTCAAAGGATGAGGGACATACAGTTCTTGGAGATATTGCCGGGTGGGAGGGAGATAGCTCCCATAAGAGACTGGATATGATCTTTACCAATAGGATTACCGATGTAAAAAGCAGCAGGGTAATCTTTAACGGTGAAAATAAGGAGATAATCTCAGACCATTTTGGTGTAGAGGTTATCCTTGATTAAAGGAGAGGCTATTAAGCCTCTCTTTTTTTGTTGGTCATAATACTAGGACTCAGAGACCTCCTCTAAGGCTTCCCTGTCGATAATCGTGATGAGAGTCCCCTCTTTTTCGATAATTCCACTGTCAACAAGCTTTTGTATGGCATTGTAGAGATTGCTCCTGCTGCACTTCATATACTCTGAAAAACGACTGAGGCTTCTCACCCTGAATATGTCGTTCTCAGAATACTTGAGGAGGACATAGGCCAGAAACTTTTCTACACTTCTATCGGAACGATAGATGAGGTCCTTTACCAGGGAGAATGATCCTTCGGCCATGTTTTTTAATAAACTGAGAAGGAAGTCGTTTTCTTTAAGGAGCTCTTGGCTCCTTTTTTTTGAGATTTTTTTAAGCTCGGTCCTCTCTAGAGCGATGAAAAAAAAGTTGTTTATATATTCATCCTCTAGGAAGAAGGCATATCCCCCTATTATAACTCCCGGTGTAGAAAAGAACTTTAGGGCAGCACCTGTTCCTTTGAGACTTTCATAGGCTAGGGCGAGCCTGCCCTCTGAGAAGATGCAAAAAGAAGCATTCAGGTCGCAGAGGTAGAGGGTCTCATCCCTTTCCAGAATAATAGTTTTTTCGATATCTGAATCTTTAAACTCATATTTTCTATATCTATTCATCTCTTCTCCTCCTAGATAACTATATACCTTTTATTCGATTATTCCATGGATTTCCTCGTTCCCTCTCTTACCAGATATTTTTTAAAAGTGTACTGAACAGAACAACAGAGAATCTTTTTTAATGATATTCTTTTTTAAGTTAAAAACAGGAGGCAAAAAATTATGAAGTTGTTGATTAAGAGTATTGGTATAAAAAAACTTATTGTAGGGGCTGCAGTTGTGGCGGGTATATTAATAGCTTCCACAGCGTGTGTGGGAGAGGAGCCTGGAAGCTATCGTTTCTCAAGAACACCAGGAGTCACTGCAGGAGGGTACTCACTTCCTCTAACAGGAGAGGTCATCGCCACAGATACTGTAGTAGTAAAGAGGGAGGGGGCAGAGATAGTAAGCTATCCTAAAATCTACGTGCCAGGAAGGGAAACCCTAGGTGAGGATGAGATGAGGATAGTATGTATAGGTTCTGGAAACCCAGATCTACGGATAGGTCAGGCAGCTACAGGATGGGCAGTGGAGCTTGGAAATGATGAGAAGTTTGTCTTCGATATAGGTGGAGGGACAGTAGGAAATCTCTGGAGTCTGGGAGCATCGCCGGCGGAGTTTGATAAACTCTTCATTACCCACCTCCATTTAGACCATGTGGGAGGTATATTCGGAATGTTCGATGCCATGGGGTGGTCGAGAAATGTTCCTCTTCAGGTTTGGGGTCCTTCTGGGGCTACTGAAGAAAGCGGGACAGCAGCCTTTGTAGAAAATGTGAAGAAGGCTTCCTCCTGGCACATCGAGAGTAAGACAGGTATCGCACCAAGTGAGGGGATGACCATGGTAGCCCACGAGTTTGACTACTACAGTTTTACAGAGGAGGAGCCAAATCAGCTCATCTATAATGAAAAGGGAGTAAAAATCTATGCCTTTCCTGTAATCCATACCATTGCTGGATCTGTAGGGTATAGGCTGGAATGGAATGGGATGTCCATGGCCTTCAGCGGAGATACTGAGCCGAGCACCCTTGTAGCCCATCAGTCTAAAGGGGTAGATGTGTTCATACATGAGGCCTTCATCAGTGCAGAGGCTTTTGCGGAAAAGAAAAGCGTCACCATGGAGATAGCAGAAAACGTAGTGGATGGAGCGCATACTACGGCTGGTACTCTGGGTCAGCTCTTTGAAATAGCCCAGCCTGTTCTGGGAGTAGCAACTCACTATTCCTTAGATGATGATCTCATAGATCCATTCTTTAAAGAAATAGAGGAGATCTATGAGGGGCCAGTAGCTATAGCTCAGGATATGATGGTCATAAATGTAACTCCAGACCAGATAGTGACCCGTATGGCAATGCCTGATGAGCTTAGCTGGCCAGAGCCTGCCCCAGAGCTGAAAGAAAAGCCTGAGATAGGAGAGCTCAGTGATCAGAAAAGACCAGAATGGATTACAAACACGAGGATATATTAGGAGGAATGATATACATATTAATTGCTATGTTGGAGAGAGGAGCCACCTCGAGAAGAACTAAGGGATTAAAGGAATATAGTGAGCTTGGGTAGAAAAGGGAAGTGGCCTTAAGGGTCACCCAGCCCTTACACCAAGATAGTAAATGGAGGACCGATGAAAAAGATATTAAAAAGATTGTTAATTTTTGCTGCTCTGTCATTAAGTGTGTTGGGAGCAGATTATTCGGAAGGGATAGGGAGTAAGGACTATAAGTGGACGCAGCTGAACATGTTTCACGTACAAAATCATGCAAATGCCTATGGGGACACCTATCATAATACGTACTTCCAGGTTGAGGGAGGAGGGCGATCTGGAGCCCTAAACCTTTACTACTTTGTAGATGTAAATAACTTTCTGGATTCAGGGCAATCTGGAAAAAAGGATAACCACGGGGATTTCTTCGTCAAGATAGCTCCCAAGTTTTCCATAGATGCCATGACTGGAAGGGATCTTTCCATAGGGCCTGTAGAGGAATGGTTTATCTCAATACAATATAAGGGCTTTAATGATATGGAAACCTATTATATAGGATTAGGTGTAGGATGGGATGTACCCTTCTTCGACAGTATAGCTTCAAATCTCTATGCAACCTACAGAAACACAAGCTTTGATAATGGCAATGATGCAGACTGGGATTATTCAGGGATGGTATTTGCCACCAACTGGTATACAGTTTTAGCGAGGTTTGAAAATGGAGCCAACCTAAGTTATCAGGGGTGGATGGATATAGGAGTTGGAAATGATTACTCAGAGAGAAACGGGGGAACCCACGATGAATTTCAGATGTTTAATGGTTTCTACTACAACAAGGAAAACTACTCACTCTCCTATTCTGTAAAGCTGCACAACCATTTTTCATATAACAATACTAAGAACCACGATGCAGTAACTCATTTCTTTGGTCTTCACTACAGGTTATAGGTGAGGATTATGAAGAGGTATATTGGAGGTGAAAGAGGTTTGAAGCTACTTTTGTTGATAGGTCTGGTGCTGGGAACAATGATTTCATGCACCAGTGATGATGAGGGAAATATAGAGGATAGGAGTAAAAAGCCCATGATATACAGGGAGTATATAGAGGAGGGGGAAGAGGAATACCTAGAAGGGGAGAGGGAAAAGGATGAGGGGAAGATATACTACAGGGATTATAAGGAAAATAAGTAAGCCGGAAGGCAGAATCTGGGATAAATAAGCTTATGACAATAGTTAGGTTGAGAAGGAGGCTGAGATATGGAATGGGTATCTTTAAGAGGGATGGCTGCTATAGTAATATTTTGTCTTATTAAATTAGAGGAAAGTGAGGAAAAAAGAGACCTAAGTAAGCATTGAAGTAGTCTTTTGTTATAAAGACCCTTTGACTTTATAGGCAATATAAAAGCACTATAGGAATAAAAAAGAGTAATAGTTTTATGGACTATTACTCTTTTTTAATTACCTTAGTTTATAATTATATTCTTAAGTTGTGAAGGATCAGAGGCCTTATAAACCTTCTCTAAGCCTTCTTTAGATCCCATTATGGAGTAGAGGATATTAGTAGGTATTTTCATACAATCTTCTATGAAGATTAAAAAATAAAGAAATAGAAAAATCTAAAAGTATACTACTTCTCCTTTCTTCTAGTAGGCTGGAAGATATCGTGCTCCTCAAAGGAATCATTGAAGCTGTCCATATATCTCACAGCTCCCGGAGAAGCAGTATCTCTGTACTCATCGAGATACCTCTGAAACTCCTCTACCTCCTCCTGGGCTGCCTCAAACTCCTCTGGAGTTGCATCTGGATTGTTTGCAATGACATCGATCTTCTCCTTAAGGGACTCATATTGAGCTATTGTATCTGCCCTCTTAAGGGAAGCTCCTCCATATCCATCTACCTCCTTTTCAGTTGCAGATGTACAGGCACCTATGAGACCTAAAATAAATAAAATAGTTAATCCCTTCTTCATCATTCTCCCTCCTACAATAAGTTTAAACTTGTTACTCTTAAATTATACAAGGGAGTTATCTACATCCTTTAAAAATTATTGAGCCTACCTCTACAGGTTTTTTTCAAAGATAGCCTTGAACTCCAGGTGGATCCTTAAAAATATCTCTACCAGGTTAGGATCGAAGTGTTTTCCAGAGAGGGAGGAGATTATCTCCACAGCCTTTTCATGGTCGAAGGCTTCCTTGTAGACCCTCTCCTGACGAAGGGCGTCATATACATCGGCCAGGGCTACAATCCTTGCTTCTATTGGAATACTCTCTCCAGAGAGCTTCTCGGGATAGCCGCTGCCATCCCACTTCTCGTGGTGGTACCTTATAATATTGGTAGCAATGGATCCCACCCCCAGGTTCCTTATCATCCTGTACCCGATCTCGCTGTGCTTCTTCATCTCCTCGAACTCTTCGTGGGTTAATACTCCGGGTTTCTTTAAGATAAGGTCGGATATTCCTATCTTACCTATATCGTGGAGGGAGGCATAGGTTCCGATCTCATCTATGAAGGCCTTGCCCATCTTCAGATTTTCCGCCAGAAGGGTGGAGTAGCTGTTTATTCTTTTTACATGGTCTCCAGTATCCTCGTCGTTATAGGTGTTGGCCGATTCCAGGGTTTCCACTAATCCAAAGGTTATCTTTTTCAGTTTTATATGGATATTGTTCAGCTTTCTCAGGTGTCTCCCAAGCCCGTAAAACCCTGCAATGGAAAGGAGACCTATGAGGAGGGAAACCTTGTAGTCCCTGGTGATCTCTATCTTCTTTTCAAGAATCTCCCTGGTTTTTTCAGGAATAAGGAAGGAGAAACTCTTATCGAAGGAGTTTAATATAAAGTAGAGGAGTTCATTATCCCTTGAGACTCCGACCTTTAGTCTTATTCTGTCGTCGATATCCCCCATTACCTTTATATCGGTCATCTTATTTATTTTCAGGGTATCGTTGGTTTGTTTTATATTTCCGGCGAAGATATCAGCTTCTCCCCTTGAAACTGCTTCTAGCCCATTTAGGTAGGAGGAGAAGGAAACTATCCTGTCATCCATTCCCTTATAGATGAAGTATCTCTCCTCGATGGAATTTTTAGCCACTGCAATCCTGTAGTTTTCCAGCTCCTTATTGCAGGATATATACCCATCCTCTATCCTGTTAAAGAGGAAGATACTGTAGTTGTAGTAGGGGTCTGTAGTAAGGTAGTTATCACTTTCTAACTCAACATCGTTTATGGAGAGGATAAATGGATTTATCTGGGAGTTTAGGGGGATGCTGGACTCCTGGAAGGACAGATTCACTCCTAAAACCCTTGATATCTCTGAAAAGTAATCCACTAAAAATCCAGATTCCTCTCCAGAGGAATCTCTATAGTACATGGGGTATAGGTTTGGCTCTCTGGGAATAAATACCTCAATCTCCTTATTGCTCTGGAGATAGTTCTCTATATCCCTTTGAAACGCAATCTTATCCTCGGTATACTCTATCAGTTCTCTGAAGAAGAAGGGGCCGCCTACCTCCATCTCCTCCATGAGAAGACCGATCTTATCTACGATATCCCTGTACTCCTTCTTTCCGCCGATATAATAATTTGTCTTTAGGGGACCTGAAAGATAGTTCAGCTTAACTTCTTCAATCCCCTTAAAGGTTCTGGGGTCCCCAAGATATTTAAGGGCATCCTGGAGGTCCTCCACATAGATATCAGCCTCTCCCGTTAAAATACTCCTTAATGCTTCCTCGACTGTTGCCTTAGGGGTATAGTCGATCTCACCTCTATACTCCTTTAATGTTTTTGATAAAATATTGTCCCCCTCAATAAATACAACCTTTCTGTTTAAGAGAGTAAAGTCCGAATCAATATTGGGAAAATCCTTCCTTGTTATCATAACCCCGTCCAGCTCCAGAGGTTTATCTAGGTAATAGTACTCCCCGGGGTTTCTCTTGAAATCCTCTACCCCCAGGACGATATCTGGAATCCCCTCATCTACGGCCCGTCTGAGCTCCCTCTTGCTTACTTCAACAGTCTCAAAATCCCATTCACTCTCCATTAACCTCTCTATTAACTTTGGAAAAACTCCCCTTGGTTCACTGGATTCTGCGGTGTAATTGAAAAAACCTCGTTCCTTATCTAAGTATATGCTTATCCTCCCCCCCTCCTGAGCGGAAAGGGAAAAAAACATAAATAAAAAAAGAGGACATATTAATCTAAACATACTACCCTCCAAAAAAGTTGTGGCAACTGGCTGTCATATCCAAAGCGGACTTAGACCCTCTAGCTTTGCGTCGCAGGGTTTCCCCTGTTTTGCCTTTTTCAGAATGTTATTTAATTG
>CAYSGC010000142.1:0-7354 GCA_964430145.1 uncultured Fusobacteriaceae bacterium
TTTTTTTACACAATTAGGAGGAAGTTATGCCTGGAGTAATGGACATTTTATTAAAAGTTGTAGGGGGATTGGGAATATTTCTCTACGGAATGGAAAGTATGTCGGAGGGGATGCAAAAGCTTGCCGGCGAGAGGCTGAAGAAGATAATCTCAGCTCTTACAACTAACAGATTTATGGCTCTTCTGGTGGGGGTAGTTGCCACTGTAATAGTTCAATCATCTTCTGTAACTACGGTAATGGTAATAGGGTTTGTAAATGCTTTACTTATGAATCTTTCGCAGGCTCTGGGAGTAATCCTTGGAGCAAATATAGGTACTACTGTAACTGGATGGGTGCTGGTACTAAAGATAGGTAAGTATGGTCTTCCTATGGCTGGACTGGGAGCCCTTATGGGGATCTTCTCCAAGGACAGCAGGGGTAAGTATAAGTCTATGCTTATCATGGGTCTTGGAATGATCTTCTTCGGACTGGAGCTTATGAGTGACGGATTCAGACCTCTGAGGTCCATGCCTGAATTTATAGAACTTTTCCAAAAGTTCCACGTAACTAATTTTGGAACTCTGATTATGGTGGCTACAGTGGGAGCTCTTCTGACTGCCCTGGTTCAGTCGTCATCGGCAACACTGGGAATTACAATAACCCTTGCAGCTCAGGGGCTTATCGACGTAAGGACTGGAGTGGCACTGGTACTGGGTCTGAATGTAGGAACTACTATTACTGCCCTTCTTGCATCTATTGGTGCTAAGCCAAATGCCAAGAGAGCAGCCTATGCCCACACTATAATTAATGTTGTGGGAATTCTATGGATACTTCCTATATACAATCAGTATCTGATGTTCCTGGACAAGTTTACAGATTCAACATTGGAAACAACGAGATACCTGGCAACAGCTCATACTGTTTTTAATATTGTAAATGCACTGCTGTTTGTGCCATTCCTGCCCCTTCTATCTAGACTGCTGGAAAAGTTTGTCAAGGGAGAGGAGAAGGTGGAAAGAAAGTTTACCCACCTGGACAGCAGAATCCTGGAGACACCATCCCTTGCCCTGGATGTAGGTAAGAAGGAGATAGTTTCCTTGGACAATGTAATAAAGGGTATGTTTGAGTATCTGAAGGAAGCTATAGGAGCTAACCTTGATTCAGAGGACAAGAAGGTCAGGATGGTCTTTGAAACTGAGGACAGAATAGACCTTATACAAAAAGAGATGTTTGGATACCTGAAGGAGCTACTGAAGAAGGATATGCTGGACAGCAATGTGGATAAGGCGAGAAACCAGCTGGCACTTGTAGATGAGTATGAATCTCTTTCAGACTATATAACTGATATTATGAAGCTGCACCTGAAACTTAAGGGGAACCAACTTACTCTAAATGCACAGAAGAAGTCTGGAATCTATGAGCTTCAGGAGGAGATAGAGGAGTTTTTAGAGTTTGTTGCTGTGGCTTACAAGAACAACCAAAAGGATATAATGATAGATGCGGTGAATAAGAGCAACAGAATCACTGCTAAATTTAAGAAGCTCAGAGATGAACACCTTGCAAGGATAGTAAGCGGAGATGTAGATCCAATGGTAAGCAGTATCTACATGGATATCCTTACAAACTACAGAAAGTTAAAAAACCACATCTACCATATAGCAGAGGTTATCTCGGGAGAGAAGGCTATATAGTTGTGTAAAAAATGAAAGGGCTGTTTTTACAGCCTTTTTTCTTTTGTAAAAAGAAGAAGTTAAGGGCAGACTAATTAATTTTCCTTGAAGAACTATGAAATACAAGGGGCTTGGAGAGGGGGCAGGAAGATTTCAAAATAAAGAAGGAGGAAATTTTCTCTAATAAAAGTATATAAGTAGGGTAAATCCAAATTTTTTTACACAATTTTTACATTAAATATATATTTGTTTAACACGAAGATGATATATTTTAACAGTAAATTAAAAAGACGTTAACAGACTTAAGTAAAAATTAAGAAGAGAGAGTTAACAAAAAACAGGAGGAAAAATGGGATTAGATATCTTTTTCAAGGTAATAGGTGGTCTTGGAATATTCATGTATGGAATGCATAACATGTCTGGAGGAATGCAGAAGCTTGCAGGGGACAGACTTAAGAAGATCTTAGCGGTATTAACTACCAACAGATTTATGGCAATAATAATGGGTGTATTTGTAACTGGAATGGTTCAGTCATCATCGGTAAGTACGGTAATGACCATTGGATTTGTAAATGCAGGACTTCTTAACCTGAAGCAGTCTCTGGGAGTAATCCTGGGAGCTAACATAGGTACAACGATCACAGGTTGGATCCTTGTACTTAAAATAGGTAAGTATGGTCTTCCAATGGCTGGAATCGCAGCACTTCTATATCTATTTGGTAAGTCGGACAGAGCTAAAACAAGAGCTCTAACAACAATGGGGCTTGGAATGATCTTCTTTGGACTTCAGCTTATGAGTGACGGATTTAAGCCACTGAGAACTATGCCTGAGTTTATAGAGCTATTCCACAAATTCCAGGCAGATTCGCTGTCGGGAGTAATAGCAGCAGCAGCAGTGGGTGCTTTAATGACAGCTATAGTACAATCGTCATCAGCAACACTTGGTATTACAATTACCCTTGCGGTACAGGGACTAATAGACTATCAAACAGCAGTAGCTCTTGTACTGGGAGAGAACGTAGGTACAACAATTACAGCTTGTCTTGCTTCAATAGGAGCCAGAGCAAACGCTAAGAGAGCGGCATATGCTCACACAATCGTTAACATTATTGGAGTTATCTGGGTAACAGCAATATTTGGACTTTATATAAAGTTCCTTCACAACTTTGCAGACCCTGAAGCAAATGTAACTAGGTTTATTGCAACTGCCCACACTATGTTCAACGTAACCAACGTAATATTATTTACTCCATTCATAAGCCTGATTGCAAGCTTCCTTGGGAAGATAGTTAAGGATGATGAAGAGGTAGTGGAGAGCGTTACTCACCTGGATATAAGAATGGCAGACACTCCAACTGTAGTAATCGAGCAGACTAGAAAAGAGATCCTAGGTATGGCCGGGGATATATCTACAATGATGACAAGCCTTGAAAATATAATAGTAACTGGTACAGATATAAGTAAAAATGTAGGGCAGATCGTTGAGTTAGAGGAAAAGCTGGATCTAGTGCAAAAGGAGATATCAGATGTAAACTTTGAGATCATGCACAAGGGTCTAGATGAAAAGTATATAGATGAAACTAGAGGAAACCTTGAGGTGGCAGACGAGTATGAAACTGTAAGTGACTACCTTACAAGAATATCCAAGTCAATTAAGAAGCTAAGTGAAAATGATATCCTTCTAAACAACAAGAAGAAGGAGTCTCTAGAGCAGATCCACATAAAGGTAGCAGAGTTCTTTGAATATGTAAATACAGCATACGAAAACGGAAACAAGGAGATCCTTGTGGAAGCTATGCAGAAGGCAGCGGATATAAAGGACCTGTATAAGAAGGCGAGAAAAGAGCACATGGAAAGAGTAGCTGAGCACAAGATGCCGGCGATGCTAAGTACAGCTTATATGGATATCCTTAACCACTATAGAAGAATTAAGGACCATATGGTGAACGTAGTTGAAACATTGTCTGTATAGAGATTAGTGATACAATGTATAAAAAGAGGAGCTTAGCTCCTCTTTTTAATTTCTTAGTGTATTTTTTTCGAAAATGTGATATAATAAACTGCTAATGTTAAATATGATTATGCATTTTATATATTTTGTTTTATGGGAAATTTTATGAAGATATTATAACCGTTCCTTTGTATAGAAGATGCATCGTCATTAGATGTAGGGGTATCCTAGGGATAGCCCCAGAAAATTAAAAAAAGGAAGTGAAGAATGGAAAGATTAAAAGAGTTTAGAGCACTAGGATTAACAGACAAAACACTTAAGCCACTAATAGAGAAGGGATTTGAAAAGCCAAGTCCAATTCAGGCCTTAACAATACCAGCACTATTAAATGGAGATAAGGATATAATAGGTCAGGCACAGACTGGAACAGGTAAAACTGCAGCATTCTCTCTACCTATTCTAGAGAAGATAGAAAAGGTAACTGGAAATATTCAGGCAATCGTACTAGCTCCAACAAGAGAGCTGGCTGTACAGGTAGCAGAGGAGATGAACTCTCTATCTCACGGTAGAGGACTAAGAATAACTCCGGTATATGGAGGACAGTCTCTTGAATTCCAAAGAAAGCAGATCAAGAGAGGAACTGATATAGTTGTAGGAACACCAGGAAGAGTTATCGACCTTATTAACAGAAGGATCCTAAAGCTAGACGCTATTGATTATTTCATTCTAGATGAAGCTGATGAGATGCTAAACATGGGATTTGTAGATGATATCGAGGAGATCCTAAGAGCAACAAATGAAAATAAGAGAATGCTTTTCTTCTCAGCTACAATGCCAAGAGAGATCCTGAGAGTAGCTCAGGAGCACATGGGAGAGCATGAAGTTCTTGCAGTAAAGAAGAGAGAGTTAACAACAGACCTTACAGAGCAGATCTACTTCGAGGTAAAGGAAAGAGATAAGTTTGAGGCTCTTTGCAGAATTATTGATATCGAGTCTGAGTTTTACGGAATCGTATTCTGTAGAACAAAGAATGACTGTAACGTACTAGTTGGAAAGCTTAACGACAGAGGATATGACGCTGAAGGTCTTCACGGAGATATCACTCAGAACCACAGAGAGCTTACTCTAAGAAGATTTAAGAGCAAGAGAATAAACCTTCTTGTAGCTACAGACGTAGCAGCTAGAGGAATAGATGTAAATGACCTTACTCACGTAATCAACTACGCAATTCCACAAGATCCTGAGTCATACGTACACAGAATCGGAAGAACTGGTAGAGCAGGTAAGGAAGGAACAGCTATAACCTTCATCACTCCATCTGAGTACAGAAGGCTTCTAACTATCCAGAGAATCACTAAGACTGAGATCAAGAAGGAAAGTGTTCCTGGCGTAAAGGATGTAATCGCAGCTAAGAGAAACAGAGTATTCGAAGAGGTAAATGCTATTTTAGAGGGAAGCAGCTATGAGGCGTTCCAGACGATGGCTGAAGAGATGCTAGAAGCTAGTCCCAACCCAGAAGCTCTTATTGCAGCTCTTCTGAAGCACTCGTATGATGAGCTTCTAGATGAGGGGAACTACAGAGAGATAGAGGATGTAAAGGCAAGCAATGTAGATAAGACAGGTAAAGCTAGACTGTTCATTGCCCTTGGAAAAAAGGATAAGATGACAGCAAAGAAGCTTGTTGATATGATAAAGAAAAAGACTACAGTAAAGGACAAGAGCATAAAGAGAGTTGAGATCTATGAGAACTTCTCATTTATGACTGTACCATTTGCTGAAGCAGAGGAGATCATAGCTACATTCAAGCAGGAGAAGAGAGGAAGAAAGCCTCTTATTGAAAAGGCAAAGGTTAGAAGAAAATAGTAATAGACGGCAGTATGAAAGGGAGTAGAGATACTCCCTTTTATTGCAAAAATAAATAATTGCCAATAAAACTATAAAATTATAGAATATAACTACTATAGACTATAATTAACAGGGATGGACGGGAAGATGAAGAAAGTTTTGAGAGGTATGGTTTGTCTGGGCTTAATGGGCCTTGGAAGCCTGTACTGGTATCACAGGGAAACACAGGTAAAGAAGGTTCACTATGATCAGGTTTTAGAGATAAAGAGAGGAGTTCCCCTTGGGAGGTCCCTTTCAGAGCTTCAGGTGGCAGATGATCTTTTTTTTAAGGTTTACCTTAAGCTTAGAGATGGCGGAAAGGGGATAAAGGCAGGTTACTATAAACTTCAGGGGGATTACTCCATCGGGGAGCTTGTTCAGCTTCTAGAGGAGGGAAGGGACAAGGTAGCAAGGTTCACCATACCAGAGGGGACCCACCTGGATGAGGTGCTGAACCAGCTGGAAGTAAATGGTTTCGGAAGGAAGGAGGGGTTTGAGAGGGCACTTGAAGAGATAGAGTTCCCATACCCAACTCCTGGCGGTAACTTTGAGGGATATATTTATCCAGAGACATACTTCATCCCAGAGGGGGCTTCTGAAAAGAGGGTAGTGGAGATATTTTTAAATGAGTTTCTGAGGAACTTCCCCGCTGCAGAGTATGAGGACAAGAAGGAGTTCTATCGGATGCTAATCCTGGCTTCAGTTATAGAGAGGGAAGCCCAGGTATGGGACGAGAAGGAAACCATCTCCTCTGTATTTCACAACAGGCTTAAAAGAGGGATGAGGCTGGAGTCCGATGCTACGGTTAACTATATCTACGGCTATGAGAATAGAAGGATGTACTATAAGCACCTGGAGGTAGATTCTCCCTACAACACATACAGGAACACCGGGCTTCCACCGGCACCTATAGCCAACCCAGATGCAGCATCCATAAGGGCGGCCTTTAAGCCTGCAGACACAGACTATCTGTTCTTTGTGGCTGTTGAGGATGGAAGCGGAAGGCACCACTTCACAAGAACTTACAGGGAGCACCTTGAATATATAAGGGATGTAAGGAATAAAAACAGAAAGAAAAATTCCAATTAGAGGGAGGACCTTAAAGGTCCTATGAAAAAAAGTAAAAATGAGGTATTGATATGAAGAAGGTTTTACTTGCAGCTATAAACAGTAAGTACATCCACACCAATCTGGCTGTGAGATATATAAAGAGATATGTAGAGGAGTACAGCGAACAAAAAATAGGCATATATGAAACCAGTATAAACAACTCCATCTCCGAGGTTATAAGGGATATATATGACAGGGCTCCAGAGGTAGTAATATTTTCTACATATATCTGGAACAAGGAGTATGTATTTAAGCTCATAAGGGAGATAAGGAAGATCCTTCCAGAGACCCAGATCGTTCTCGGAGGACCAGAGGTATCCTATGACTCGGTTTCCGTGATGAAGGCAAGGAATGAGATAGACTATATAATCAGCGGTGAGGGGGAGAGAACTACCCTGAACTTTCTGACCAAGGATATAGAGGAGGTGTCTGGGGTTTACTACAGAGATCCGGACCACAGGGAGGAGATCAGATACAATGGGGATCAGGAGCCCATAAAAGATCTGGATGAGATCCCCTTTCCATACACCATGGAGGAGCTGAAAAGTAACGGAACAAAGATCCTTTACTATGAATCCAGCAGAGGTTGTCCCTTTGCGTGCTCCTACTGTATGTCATCCATTGAGAGGAGTGTAAGGTATTTTTCCAGTGAGAGAACCAAGGAGGACCTGAAGAAGTTCCTGGACAGCGGTATAAAGCTTGTTAAGTTTGTAGACAGAACCTTTAACCTGAAGAAGGAAAGGTATATGGATATATGGAG
>CAYSGC010000143.1:0-7330 GCA_964430145.1 uncultured Fusobacteriaceae bacterium
GCTCTGCTGCCGGTTTCTTGGGCAGTCCAGGCATATCAATTATATTTCCAGCCATAGCCACTACAAATCCTGCTCCAGCTGAAAGTCTAAGCTCATTGATATTTACTGTAAATCCAGTAGGTCTTCCCAGAAGGTGTGCATTGTCTGAGATAGACTTCTGAGTCTTGGACATACATACTGGAAGATTGTTGTAACCAAAAGCTTCCAATGTCTTTAGCATCTTCTTGGCACTTGCTGAGAAGGTTACACCGTCAGCACCGTAGATCTCCTTTGCAATCTTCTCGATCTTTTCAGCCACCGGAAGGTTCAACTCATAGAGTGGAGTATAGTTGTCCTCCCCCTTCTCTAGCTCTGCAAGGACCATCTGAGCAAGTTCTTCTCCCCCTGCTCCACCGTTAGCCCATACATCACAAAGAGCTACTGGTACTCCGTGCTCCCCGCACCTTTTTCTTATGAGGTCAAACTCTGCCTCTGTATCTGTAAGGAATCTGTTCATAGCAACTACCACAGGTAGGTTGAACTTCTTCATGTTTTCTATATGTTTATCCAGGTTTGCAAGTCCCGCTGAGAGAGCTCCCAGGTTCTCCTCCTCCAGCTCCCTTGCTCCTCCGTGGTGCTTAAGAGCTCTTACAGTAGCCACTATAACCACTGCATTTGGTGTAATTCCTGCTTCCCTGCACTTTATGTCCAGGAACTTCTCTGCTCCCAGGTCAGCTGCAAATCCAGCCTCAGTTACAGTGTAGTCGGATAGCTTTAGAGCCAGCTTGGTAGCCATTACCGAGTTACATCCGTGGGCTATATTTGCAAAAGGTCCCCCGTGGATAAATACCGGTGTATTTTCTAGAGTCTGAACCAGGTTTGGCTTGATCGCTTCCTTTAGAAGTGCTGCTACAGCTCCCTCTATCTTCAGGTCAGCTACTCTTACAAGGGCTCCTCCCCTTGTGTATCCAAGAACCATCTTGGAGATCCTCTCCTTGAGGTCTGCTAGGGAGCTTGCCAGACACAGAGCAGCCATAATCTCTGAAGCCACTGTTATCTGGAAGGAATCCTGTCTAGGGATCCCGCTTGGAGAACCTCCCATTCCTACTACTATATTTCTAAGAGTTCTGTCGTTCATATCCATAACTCTCTTCCATGTTATCTTTGTTACATCTATATCCAGTTCATTTCCCTGCTTGATGTGGTTATCCAGACAAGCTGAGATAAGGTTGTGGGCCACTCCGATGGCATGAAGGTCCCCTGTAAAGTGAAGGTTTATGTCCTCCATGGGAATTACCTGGGAGTGTCCTCCTCCTGTAGCTCCTCCCTTAATACCGAATACCGGTCCAAGAGACGGCTCCCTTAGGGCTGCTATGGAGTTCTTACCAAGTCTGTTCAGCGCCTGAGTAAGCCCCACACTTACAGTGGACTTCCCCTCTCCAGCTGGAGTTGGAGTAATTGCAGTTACAAGGATTAATTTCCCGTCCTCCTTGTCCTCAAGCCTCTTAAGAAGGTTGGAGTCAACCTTTGCCTTATACTTTCCATACTGATCATAATCATCCTCGGTAAGCCCGATCTTAGCTGCGATCTCACTGATCTTCAGCATCTTCGCTTCCTGAGCGATTTGAATATCCGTTTTCATTAATTAACCCCTCCTGCCAATATCTTAAAATATAAAAAGGCCTAAGTACACACTAATTCCAGATTAGACTATACTTAGACCCTCTTATAAAAGATATCTTTTCTACTTTAATTACAGATTTTTTCATCGGTATATAAAACATCGATCTCTCCTTTTGATAAGAATGCTAAGTAAATTGACGCTACAGTTAAACTACATACTATAAAAATGAAGTAAACTAAAAATCAATAAAACAGCTTCGACCTCTGCTTATACCTCATCTATAGTAGTTAATTTACGGTTAACTGTAGAGACGTCAGGCCCATTCCTGACATATATAAATGACTCTGTTATTCTTTTGTGGTGTAACATCCCTGCTACATCCTCAATGTATCATAATTGAAATTTCTTGTCAAAAGTTTTTTTCACAGGCTTTCTCAGAGAAGTTTTTAACATTAAATTAACCTTATATTTTAATATTTTTATATAATTTTTTTAGAAATTTCACCACGGATCTACATACTTTATTTGGTATCTTTTACACTATAACTTTTTCCGAAAAACACCTCTACTCCCCCTGTAAATACTACCCTTATAAAAATTACTTTTTTCACTTTATGGACAGATCACCCTCTCCTATCTCATAATGGTACACTCCATAAAAAATATATAGTTGGAAATATTCATTGACTTTTATTTTGTTCATTGT
This sequence comes from uncultured Fusobacteriaceae bacterium, assembly GCA_964430145.1. Taxonomy (GTDB): domain Bacteria; phylum Fusobacteriota; class Fusobacteriia; order Fusobacteriales; family Fusobacteriaceae; genus Propionigenium. The sequence continues at coordinate 2,310 of CAYSGC010000143.1, forward strand.
TATAATCCTTCTTAGAAATTTTAGCAAGGATGTGAGGAGGCGAGTGGTAACTATGAAGAAGAAAAGATCGTTAAAACCTAAATTATCTATTCCATCTCCAATGTTATTACTGTTTATTGTTTCTATTCTATCTATATTCCAGAGGCTCCTGAGTGGCTTCATTCTTGCTGTTGATGTTACTAATTTCTATATTTTAAATTTTTCAAATGATACATTTGATTTTAATAGTTGTTATATTTATGGGAATAAAGACTAATTGATTTATTAGTCCTTATTCCTTTTTTTATAGGTAAAAATAATTTAATTATATTAAGGAGGATCAACTTATGAAAGCTAAGCTGATACTGGAGAATGGTATGGCCTTTGAGGGGAAAGCATTTGGTTATTTAAAGGAGAGTGTAGGTGAGCTGGTATTCAACACAGGAATGACTGGTTACCAGGAGCTGCTTACAGACCCTTCATACTACGGACAGATCGTTGTTATGACCTACCCTCTTATGGGGAACTACGGAATAAACCTGGAGGACCTGGAGTCCGACGGAGTTAAGGTAAGGGGATTTGTAATCAAGGAGGATGCAAAACTTCCAAACAACTTCAGATGTGAGCTTACTCTAGACGGTTACCTGAAACAGCATAAGGTAATGGGATTCAAGGGTGTGGACACAAGACACCTTACTAAGATCATAAGAGAGAATGGTTCCATGAGAGCTATCATCACCACAGAGGACCTTACTCAAAAGGAGCTGAAGGAGAAGTTTGGTTCATTCTGCAACAAGAATGCAGTAGCTACTGTAAGCTGCGAGAAGAAGTACCACATCCCTGGAAAGGGGAAAAAGATCGGAGTTCTGGACTTCGGTGTAAAGAGAAATATCTTAAGATCCTTTGAAGCAAGGGGATGTGACATCACAGTATTTCCATTTGGAACCACTGCTGAGGAGATCCTAGACCACGACCTAGACGCAATCTTCCTGTCAAACGGACCTGGAGATCCCGCTGATCTTACAGAAACTATCGAGGAGATCAAGAAGATGGTAGGAAAACTTCCTATTATCGGTATCTGCCTCGGGCACCAGCTTCTTGCATGGGCACTGGGAGGATCTACAGCTAAGCTAAAGTATGGTCACAGAGGATGCAACCATCCGGTAAAGGACCTTACAAAGAACAAGATCTTCATAACATCTCAGAACCACGGATATGTAATCGACAAGATGCCTGAGTGTATGGAGGTTACCCACGTAAACCTAAACGACAACTCCATCGAGGGAATGATGAGCAAAGATCTTAAGATCCTTTGTGTACAATACCACCCAGAGGCATGGCCTGGACCAAAGGACTCGGGATACATCTTCGATGATTTCCTGGAGTTAATCGGATAGTAGTGTAAACACTACAAAACTTTCACATTGACGAGGATAGACAAATGGCGGTCGCTTATTGCAGCCCCTGGCCACTGATTATAGATGGCAGCTTTTCAACTTTTTTTCGGGAGGATATTAACTATGTTAGATAAAACTATAAAGAAAACCCTTGTAATAGGATCTGGTCCAATCGTTATCGGTCAGGCAGCGGAATTTGACTACTCTGGAACTCAGGCTTGTGAAGCACTAAAGGAAGAGGGAATCGAGGTAGTACTGATCAACTCAAACCCTGCAACTATCATGACGGATAAGGCTGTGGCAGACAGAATATATATAGAGCCAATCACAGTAGAATTCGTAGAAAAGGTAATCGCTAAGGAGAGACCAGACTCAATCCTTGCTGGAATGGGTGGACAGACAGCTCTAAACATGGCAGTTGAGCTAGAGGATAAGGGAATCCTTGAGAAGTACGGAGTAAGGGTGATTGGAACTCCTATCGATTCAATCAAAAGAGGAGAGGACAGAGACCTATTCGGAGCCGCAATGGAAAAGATCGGACAGCCTACCATCGAATCTAAGATCGTAGAAAGTCTTGAAGACGGACTTAAGTTTGCCGGAGAGATCGGTTACCCGCTGGTAGTAAGACCGGCTTATACCCTTGGGGGATCTGGAGGAGGTATCGCCTACACACCACAGGAGCTAGAGGACATCCTGCTAAAGGGACTGTCTCTATCAAGAGTAGGACAGGTACTGCTGGAAAAGTCAATCTTAGGTTGGAAAGAGATTGAGTATGAGGTAATGAGAGATAAGAATGGTAACTGTATCACAGTTTGTAACATGGAAAACATCGACCCGGTAGGAATCCACACTGGAGACTCCATAGTAGTAGCTCCGTCTCAGACCCTTTCAGACAAAGAGTATCAAATGCTAAGAACTGCTTCCCTTGAAATCCTTGATGAGATCGGTGTTATCGGTGGATGTAACGTTCAGATAGCTCTACACCCTAAGTCATTTGAATATGCTATCATCGAGATCAACCCAAGAGTATCCAGATCATCAGCACTGGCTTCAAAGGCAACTGGATACCCTATTGCAAGGGTTGCTGCAAAACTTTCCCTTGGATACACTCTGGATGAGGTAAAGAACGAGGTTACCGGTCAGACATATGCCTGCTTCGAGCCTGCTCTTGACTATGTGGTATGTAAGCTTCCTAAGTGGCCATTTGACAAGTTCAAAAAGGCAGACAGAAAGCTAGGTACAAAGATGATGGCTACTGGAGAAGTAATGGCTATCGGTAACAACTTTGAGGCAGCATTCCTAAAGGGGATCAGATCCCTGGAGATCGGTCAGTACAACCTGGAGAACAGAGTTGCCAAGGAGATGACTATAGAGGAACTGAAGAAGGCTGTAATGAGACCAGACGATGAGAGAATCTTCGTAGCAGCTGAGATGCTTAGAAGGGGATATGTAAAGGAAACTCTTCAGAAGATTACTGGAATGGACAAGTTCTTCATGGAAAAGATCGAGTGGATCGTAAAGCAGGAGGAACTTCTTAAGAGGATGTCCCTTAAGGACCTGGATGAAAAGTTCCTGAGAAACCTTAAGAAGAAAGGGTTTTCAGATAAGGGGATCGCTGAGCTTATGGGTGTATCTGAAGCTGATATCATAGCTAAGAAGAACCTTTACAACATCAAACCAGTTTACAAGATGGTTGACACTTGTGCAGCAGAGTTTGAGGCAGTATCATCCTACTACTACTCTACATACGACCAGTATGACGAGGTAGTTGTATCCGACAAAAGAAAGATTGTAGTAATAGGATCTGGACCAATAAGAATCGGACAGGGAATCGAGTTTGACTACTGTACAGTACATAACATCAAGTCCCTTCAGAAGATGGGAATCGAGACTATCATCATAAACAACAACCCGGAGACAGTATCAACAGACTTCTCAACTGCAGACAAGCTATACTTTGAACCACTGGTAACAGAGGATGTAATGAACATCATCGAGAAGGAGAACCCAGAGGGAGTAGTACTTCAGTTCGGTGGACAGACAGCCATAAAGCTGGCTAACGACCTGGCAGCTAGAGGAGTTAAGATAATCGGTACATCTGCAGACAAGATCGATGAGGCTGAGGACAGAGAGAGATTCGAGGCTATGATGGAGAAGCTTGATATCCCAAGACCTACAGGAAAGGCTGTGTGGAAAACCGAGGACGGTATCGAGATTGCCAACAAGGTAAAGTACCCAGTACTTGTAAGACCATCATATGTACTAGGTGGACAGGGAATGGAAGTTTGTCACGATGAGTACAACCTGGTTAAGTACCTTGAGGCATCATTCCTGAGAGATCCTGAGAACCCAGTACTGATCGACAAGTACCTTAACGGTATCGAGATAGAGATCGACGCTATCTGCGACGGTGAAGATGTACTTATCCCAGGAGTAATGGAGCACCTTGAAAGAGCCGGAGTTCACTCTGGAGACTCTATCACAGTATACCCATCTCAAAACCTTTACGAGGGAACTGAGGAGAAGATACTGGAATACTCTAAGAAGATCGCCAATGCCCTAGAGGTATCTGGAATGATGAATATCCAGTTCATAGCATATGAAAATGAGATCTATGTAATCGAGGTAAACCCTAGATCATCTAGAACTGTACCATACATCTCAAAGGTAACCGGTGTACCTATGATCGACATCGCTACAAAGGTAATGCTTGGTCAGAAGCTTAAGGATCTTAACTACGGAACTGGTATCTACAAGAAACCAGATGTAGTTGCTGTAAAGGTACCAGTATTCTCAACTGAAAAACTTAACAACGTTGAGGTATCCCTTGGACCTGAGATGAGATCCACTGGAGAGGTTCTGGGAGTAGCTTCCAATATAGATGAGGCTATCTACAAGGGACTGGTTGGTGGAAACAGGATCAGCCAGATCAAGGAAAAGAATGTTCTTGTAACTATTAGAGACAAGGACAAGGAGGAGTTCCTTGGTCTTGCTCATAGACTTAAGGGACAGAACTGTAACCTGTATGCAACTACTGGAACAGCTAAGTTCCTGAATGATAACGGAGTAGAGGCTGAGGTGGTAAACAAGCTGTCTGAGGCAACTCCAAACATTCTGGATGCCCTTAAGACTGGTAAGATCGACCTTCTTATAAATACTCCTACAAAGGCTGGAGACACTATGAGAGACGGGTTCAGAATAAGAAGAACTGCTATCGAGTATGGAGTAGAGGTACTTACATCCCTAGATACTCTGAACGCTATCATGAACATCATGGAAAAGGATGTAGCTGACAGAGACCTAGACATCTTCGATGTATCACTAATCTAAGATGGGAGACCAATAAATATAAGCAGCCTGAAACTCAGGCTGCTTTTTTACTGTCCTTAAAATCCTCTTTCTATGGAAAGGCCCAGAGTTTTATGTTAAGATTAGTTATATATTAACCAAATAAAAAAGAGGGGGAATTTCAATGAAAAAGCTATTATTTTTAATCCTTACATGCCTTGCACTGACAGCATGCACTTCCACAGATACCATAGAGAGGGAGTCTCACAGCTTCAACTATGCAGGAATGCTTGAGCCCATAGAGATGTCTATCTGGCAGTATGGAACCCATACCCTGACTACAGATGAGGGGGATTT
>CAYSGC010000144.1:0-7223 GCA_964430145.1 uncultured Fusobacteriaceae bacterium
TCACCAGAAGGAGTATCCCTATTTGAAGCCCCGGAGTTTCCTGAATTCCAAATACTCTGGATAAGCCTGCAGTTACCAGTGGAGATCCCAGTCCTAAGCTTGTGGCAACCCCTCCAACGATACCAAATACAAAGGAGATATCGATTAATTTTCCAAGGATCCCGTCAACTTTATTCCCTAATAATCCACGACAAGCTTCACTTAACTTTAATACATTTCCCTTTCTTACGAAGATAATATATCCAACAGCACAACTTGTTACCGAGTAAATAGCCCATGCCATAGGTCCCCAGTGAAACAGTCCGTATGCCGCAGCCATCTCCGCCGCCTGCCAAGAACCCTTTTCTATCCCAAGAGGTGGCGCCTTATAGTAATATACCCATTCAATTACACCCCAGTATACAACCCCAGCTCCAACTCCAGCACAAAACAACATCGCTGCCCAGGAAAAGTTGGTAAATTCAGGTTTTTCTCCCTCATCTCCCATCACAACCCTTCCATATCTGCTGAATGAAATCCAGAAACAAAATACCAGACAAAACAACCCAAAGAGAATAAAGAAACTTCCAAATTTTGTTATTACCGCATTGTTAATAGCATTAAGAACCTCTCCGCTTCTCTCTGGCATCATGATAATAGGCAGAGCTACTGCCAGCAGGGCAAGTATTGCTCCAAAAAAGACCGTCTTATCTATCTTAACCTCTTTTATATTCACTTAATAATCCTCCTAATAATACTCTATTATCCTAACTCTTTAACTCCAACATCATGTTGATACTTGCCTTTAAGTTATCTATCATCTCTTTCATCACATCTAAATCTTCATTATAGGCTGTGATTATCATAAATGATTTTTCACCTACGAAATAGTATATTCCGAAACCGTGCTCCTGAACTGGAGGGAAGTATAGGTACTTCATGTCCGGATGACCAAATGAAGTTGTTGATAGATGGTTATCCCCTATTACTTTAAAGGCGTTTGTTTTAAAGATTTCAGGCTCTTCAGTAATTCCCATCTCCCTGCCAAAATCCTTATATAGAGATTCCAGAACATATAGATATCTATTTACTCCCTCTCCAGCCTGACACAGTTTAACACGTCTGTGATGTTCATCCAGCGCATCCTTCATAAGCTTATAGAGATCTTCCTTTGACCTTTCCTTTTTTATTAGCTCCCTGGCAAAATTCACACTTTCCCTAGATACAGGTCTATTACTCTCAGTCCTTCCTCTAAAGAACCTTCTGGCATCCACCGATATATAGGTATTATTAATCCTTTCGTATGTCATATACTGTGCCACTTGAAATGCCAGATGAATAAAGCCGTCTCCTGAAAGGATCTCCTTCTCCCTCAAAACTTCTCTGGTAAGCCCCTCAAACTCCACATATTGAGCTTTAAAGCTGTCCATGCAACGATCAAACTCTTCCTTTAGACCTAAAAGAGATCCTTTAATTTCCTCTGAAAGGTTAAAATTAATTTCCTCTGCTGCACAACCATCAGCTGCTTCCTCAAATGAAAAGATCCTTCTCTCAATATACTCCTTTACTCTGTCTATAAAGTATACCTCTGTTCCCCCATCAACAAAGCTGTGATCTGCAATAAATGAAAAAACTCCATTCCTTGTACAGGAGAACTGAAAACCCTTTCCATGCCACCTGTTCACAAACTCCCTGTTATATGAAGCGTTATCCAACTCCTCATATACTCCCTCAACCTCTGTATCATCGTAGTTCATTACCAGGATGGCATCCTTGATTAACTGATATGACCTTTGGTTCCCTTCATCTTCTAATATTTTTTCCAGTACCTCTGCTGCGTCATCCCTCTCTACTCCGATTGTTGCATAATTGGCATTTGGTACAAGGGGCTCTATCTCTCTGGATATAATATTTTTAAGGTTATTTAAAATTTCACCCACTGAAACCAGCTCTCCTTCCCTTATAACCTGAACATTATAGAGGTGGTTCCTATAGGAGAATACAATAAACTCCGAGCACTCATCATTGATATAATACTCATCCATTCCCTTTTTTATATGGTTTATAGATGCCAGTAGTCCATGAAACTCATCTGAAGAGTAGAGTTTATTCTTAATGGTATATGCACCAGCTCCATTTTCCTTAAAATCCTTATATACAGCTGCAGCAGAGTGCATCAATATTGCAATCCTCTCAATCACTTCATACTGTAAAAGGGTTTTGTTTTCATATATTATAGGAACATTGGTGTGAGGAGTAAGGGGAGCTCTTACCAATAGATGGCTCTTAACCCAGTAGTCATAGATCCAGCTGTCCTCCTCCCTGCTTCCCAGCCCCTTTATTTTTTCCTCTAGCTTCGCAGAGTCTTCTGTTTCTAGAAACCTTTCAACACTCCTTTTTGCTTCTTCAAGCTCCTCCTCTGTTACAAGGGGGTCTACCCAATCAAGATATCTCTCTAAGGTTCCCTTCAATTCAGGAATAGGATAGGAAGGTAGGTTATCTATATTTCTAATTGGTACGTTGTATTTAATAAAATCTTTCATCTGTTTCTGATCTCCTTTTTCTTTTATTTGCTGCACCCTTTAAACATAAGCTTTTCAAGCCTCTGATCCTTCTGGTAGAGAGTGCAGTAGGAATATCCTATCCCTTCTATTGCAGTCCTTTCTCCATTAACAACCTCTTCTACTTTATCCATTATCTTCTGAGCTACCGAGTCGACACTCTCCTCTCCCCTCATTATTCCAGTAGCATCTACATCTATATCCTCATTTATACAGCTTTCATTTCCACTGACTCTGATTACTGGAACTATGGCATTATTGAAGCCGGCACTTCCTGTTGTCCAAAGGATCAGGTGAGCTCCCAGAGCTGCAAAGTGCATCCCGGCCCCTCCACATAGGTGAGTAGCTTCAGAAAGGTAGAATCCTTTCTCCTGAGGTTTTTCCATACCACTACTATCTATACTTAGGACTCCCTGTATCGTTGAAGTTCCGGTTTTATACAATGCTCCTAGAGATTTTTCCTCCAAAGTTGTAAGTCCTCCCACTGAGTTTCCTATACTCATGGTTTCTACATCTGTTCCCTCTATATGCCACCTATCGGATTCTTCCTTTATCAGCTTAAGTATCTTCTCTCCAACCTCATCATTGACAGCTCTCTCTCTTAGTATATCTTCACAGGTGATAAGCTCTATAAGTTCCCCTGCTACAGCTGTAGCTCCTCCTTCCACTAAGATATCCGCTGCTCTTCCAACACTTGGATTGGAAGCTAATCCCGAACTTGTATCCGATCCTCCGCACTTTATTCCAATAATAAGCTCCTCTATCCTTCCTTCAGATAGTTCACATGTCTCGGCTCTTTCCCTTAAAGATTTAGCAAGAGAAATTCCAGTATTAATACTTTTTTTAGTTCCCTTCATATCCCTTACAACAAAACTCTCTACATCTCTGCCCCTTTCTCTTATCGGTGCAGCAAGTAGTTCATTATCTATGCTTCCACATCCCATGGATATTATTAAAGCTCCCGACACATTTGGATTTATTGCACTCCCTATCATAGTGTTTACCAGTTCTTCATTTCCAGCATACATACATGTATAGTGGTTAGTCAAAACTATGCTTCCCTCTACCTCATGGGAGATCTTTCTTGCTATCCCCTCACAGCATTCATCTACAGCTATAATCAAGATGTGATTTCTAATTCCTATACTTCCATCCTTTCTTCTATACCCCTTAAACTTCATTAGATCTCCTCCCTGATGTCCATCTGCTTAATAATCTCACCTATAATTCCCTCTGGAATATCTATATGAGAACTTCTTACATTCTGAACATGGACGAGGTCCCCTGCTTTTATATTTTTAACTACACATCCGATTGGATATCCCCCCTTATATAGAGTGATATCCTTTTCTATATCCTCCAGAGCTACCTTATTTCCAAAGGGAATCTTCTGAAGAGCTTTAACTTCAGTTAATTTCTCCATATCCTGTGAATAAACTTTTATATCTTCTCCAGAAGTTGCATCCCCTAAAACAGTAGCAACTTGATCTCTTACATTAAGCCTGATTGCTTTTACCATAATTTGTTCTCCCTGTACTTCCTCTAAAATTCGAGGCTGATTCATTTTATTCCACTACACTTCTCTAATCTCATTTTCAGAAATACCTTTATCCATTCCTGATTAACTTTTTTATCCAAATATATAACATCTTCTGTTGCCTCCGCCTGCTAATTAACCCTGTTTCTAATCCTCCTCCCTGTTCCTATATTTCTCAACTCACCTCCTAATTTTTTATTCTTACCCCTATTATTAGCAAAAACCGTGCCACACCTTAATTTTAGAAGTATAGAGAACAGTGAAAACATATTGGGAGTTACTATACAAGAAAAACGAGTCAAATTAGACTCGTTTTCTTTCAGTAATTTATCTACAGTTCTAGGTTTTATAAGTTGATTAGCAGGCGAACCAAAAAAGACTCACTGAGTTTTTTATGACTCACAATACTTCTTTATAAGCCTCACAGCTTTGGACTGACTCACCTTTAGCTGCTTGGCCAGCTTTCTGGAGCTGGGGTACAGCTCGTAATATTTTTTTACTATATCCCTCTCGTGCCTCTCTACCTCACTTTCCAGAGAAAAATCTTCCTCCATAACTCCCGAAAGGGAGCTGTCATTTATCAGAAAAAAGCCTGTTGGAAGAAGCTTCGGAGATAGGGTTTCTGTATCTGAAGTTATCACCAGCCTCTCCACAATAGAGGCTAACTCCCTTACATTTCCAGGCCACTCATATTCCAGTAGAAGCTCCAGCACCTCCTCTGTAAAGTATCTTCCCAGGGAATACTTCTTATTGTATTCATTCAGAAAGAAATTAGCCAGGGGGATTATATCTTTCCTCCTCTTTCTCAGGGCAGGTATGGTCAGTTCAAAGTTATTTAGCCTGTAGTAGAGATCCTGCCTAAACTTCTGTGTCTTAACCAGGGATTTCAGGTCTCTGTTTGTGGCAGTTATTATCTTGATATCAACCTTTATCTTATCCACTCCCCCTACAGGAAGTATCTCCCTCTCCTGTATGACGTGCAGCAGCTTTGCCTGAAGTTTTGGGGACAACTCTCCCACCTCATCTAGAAAGAGGGTTCCCCTGTGGGCTGCTTCTATAAGCCCCTTCTTTCCCTCACTTGCTGCGCCGGTAAAGGCCCCCTTTACATATCCAAAGAGCTCCGACTCCAGAAGCCCCTCATTTATTGAGGCGCAGTTTATAGAGATAAACTTCCCCTCCCTCTGGCTGTTTTCATGCATATATTTAGCCAGTAAACTCTTACCGCTTCCGCTCTCTCCCTGGATGGACACTGGAGAATCTATGTTAGTCAGCCTGTCAGCCAGCCTCAATAATTCCTCCATCTCCTTGCTTCTATAGATAATCTCTCTGCTCAGGTCCGTTTCCTCCAACTCAACTGTTTCCTCCAGGTTTTTTTCCCCTTCGGTCCAATCCTTTGCATTCATTACCACAAACTCCAGCTTCCCGTCCCTTCCTAAGATAGGGACAGCTGTGGTCTTTAGCTTAGCTCCTAAGTAAGTTTTTTGTATAACACTGAGAACCCTCTTCTCCTTGTAAACTAATGGTAGTACAGAGGGAGACCAAAACTCCTTTTTTACAAGATCATGAAACTTCTTTCCTATCATGTCCTCTGGAGACATGCCATAGTGCCTATATGAAGCCTTGTTGATATAAACCAAGGTATAGTTATCATCCCATACAACCACTTCATCATAGAGGTTGTCCATCAAATTCTTAAATATACCAAAGTCAATGTTTAAATCTACCATTAATACATTCTCCTTTTTTTCATTGGGGGGATATCCAACTGGTTCCTATATTTTCCCACAGTCCTCCTGGATATCTCTACCCCCATCTCACTCATCTTCTGCCTTATCTCCTCATCGGAAAGGGGATTACTCTTATCCTCAGATCCAACTATCTCCTGCACCACTTTCTTTACATTGTGCCTGGTCGTCTCACCTATCTGGTTGGTAAATAAATCCTTGAGGTTATACCTTGTCCCCTGGTGGTTTAACCTTTTATCCCTTATAGTCCGGCTCACAGTAGATATGGATATACCCAAAGGTTCAGCTACATCCTCCAGCTTAAGGGGCTTCATCTCTCCCCCTAAAAAAAAATCTCCTTGGTACTCAACTATAAACTTTGCTACCTTGAGAAGGGTTGCTTCCCTCATTGCCAGGGCAGTATTTATCTTTTCAGCCACTCTTATACTTTTACCCTGAACATCCTCCTCAGATACCCTGTACCCATAGCTTTTATTCAGGGTAACTTCCATACCTTCCCATAGAAAGATATCATCCTCCCTTGTCTCAACGGGAACCGAGTATGCAAAGTTTTTTCTGGGGTAGGATATAAAATATCTCATAGGCTCTATCTCCTCCTTTATCTCCTCAATTGATATCCCAAGCTTCCTAGATATCTTAGGAAAGTTTATATCCAGAAGCTCCCTATACATATCTTCCAGTATCCTTCTCAGGACACTTCCCATCTCACTTTGAAGAATGAGTACCTCCCTCATATCCCTTCCCCCTATGCCTCTGGGATCCAGTTCTTTAAAGGTTTCATAACACTCCTGGACATACTTCAAGCTTCTTCTCTTTCTTTTGGCTAGGTCTGTCAGGGATAACCTTAGGTACCCCTTTTCATCAAGGTTCCAGATAAACTCCTCTAAAACTTCAATCTTTTCCCTGGAAATCTTTAGTAAGCCTATCTGCTCCAAAAGAAACTCCTCTAGACTCCTTTCCCTTCTGGATAGGTAGGAGAGTTCCCCCTCCTCTACCCCGTAGCTTACCTTCAGGTAGTTTTTCAGGTAGAATGTATTCAGCTCCAGTATCTTTAAAGATTCTATCTTTTTTTTAGTTATTTTTTGGGATATCTTTAATTCTAATTTCACGTTTTTCCCCTAATAATTTTTTTCAAAATTTTATTCTTATATAAAATTATATTAAATTTAATGATATAAGAGAAGGTTTTTTATTTACACCCCTTAAAATAACGAACAAAAAACACTTTTATTATACTTTTAAATTTAAAATATTTCGTTTATTTTTATAAAAATACACATAAGCCACTCTCATACCTACTCCACTTCCTTGAGTTCCTAAAAAAAGAACAATGGCTCCTTTCCTATATAATAAAAAGTAGCCGCTTAATCGCGGCTTTTTTTGTTCCTAAAAATTTAATAT
>CAYSGC010000145.1:0-7113 GCA_964430145.1 uncultured Fusobacteriaceae bacterium
AAATCGTTATTCATGAAAATTGGTATCCCTGCAGATATTTTACCATAAATAGGTATTTTTTTTAGCTCTTCCTTTGAATAATTTTCTATAATATCTCCGTAGTCTACCTGCAATTCCCCGCTTCCATTGTCATCCCTTATAAGTGATAATTTTCTATCCCTTCTGAGATCCAGATATTGCGTTTCCTCTGTCTCTATTGCCATCATATCAAGAGTAAACTCCGGTATATCTTCTACCTTTATTCCCTCTCTGTTTACTATAGCTAGCTCCCTTCCATTGGTAGCGACTCCGTACTCCACTTGAGGAGTTACAGCCATATAGCTTTTCAGTTGTTCCATAGCTGATTCCATATCACTGTCTTCCGCCTTCACTTCTATAAGTATAAGTGGAACCCTCTTACTTCCCTCATACCTGAATACTGCAATATCTGTAAAGCCCCTCTTGGAGCCAAGCTGAACAGGATGCTCTATCTCCAGGTTTTCCTTTGGATATCCATAGGTTTTCGTAAGCTCCCTAAGGACCCACTGCCTTACCTTCTCCTCTGAGGAATACTTATTCAGCAGCCTGTCTGAAAAAACATAGTCCTCTATGGAGATATTTGAATAGGTTCTGCACCTGGTCTCCCTTCTGAGTCTCAGATACTCAGAATCTATCTCCCCTATAAACTGGGAGGGTGTACCATTTGAGAGGATATAGAGGTGCTCTGTAGCCCTTGTCATCCCCACATAGAGAAGCTTCTTCTCCATAACTTCCTCTAGCTCCCTCACAGCCTCATCGTTGGATGAGTAATATGGAAGAACTCCGTCATTTATATTTATGAGGATTACCAGCTTGCTCTCTATCCCCTTTACAGAGTGCATAGTCATAAGCCTCACTGAATCACTTTCAAAATCATCGTTATCCCTGTCCAGGATCGTTGCAGAGATATTATTTTCATCCAGATACTTCTTGGCTGCCTCCAGCTGATTTCTGGACCTGGCAACAACCAATATCTCGTTTTTATTGTATCTTCTCCCCTCCCTTACCAGGGTTTTCTTCAGGTATTCCAGCTCCTCCCTTTCACTTATAAAGTTTCTGTAGACTGGATACTCCCCCTGCTTATCCACAAGAAATGGTTTTACATAGTTCTCATCCTTTACCACTTCTGTGGATTTTTTCAGCAAGCTGTAAGCTGCCTGGGATATCTGTGTGGTGGTTCTGAAATTCTTACTGAGGCTTTTACTCTTCCCCACCATATTGTAACCGATGCTTGTGAAGTTTCTTCCATTTCCCAGCCATGACTGCGAGTATATACTCTGTGAACTGTCAAAAAGGAAAGTCAGGCTGGAGTAGGATTTCCTGTCGTTGTACAGCTCCTTTATGAATTCAAGCTGCAGCTTAGAAAGGTCCTGGCTCTCATCTATAATTATATGGGTGTACCTCTTGCTACACTCCCTTCTTACCTCCTCCAGAGCCATACTTCTTATATCATTGAAGTCGACCTTCCCCCTCTCATTTATCTCCAGGGTGTAGTACTCCATCAGCTGGTATATTGCTGCTCTTGTGGAGGAGTTTTTGGGGATCCTCTGAATATGCTCCTCGTGTCTTCCTATTCCTATCCTGTCTGCGCTCTGATACTCCTCCTCCAGGTAGTTACATGACTTTATCCAGTTTATTTCATCGTATAGAAACTTAGCGTTTTCATCCCTTAGGAGGGGGACGTCCTTAAAGTCCTTGGCTAGCTTTTCTATATACTCCTTAACTATCCCCATCTTCTCTCCGTTACCTATATTGGTTGTATAGGTCTTGTCGGTTCTTTTTGCTGCTCTGAGAAAATATGGATATAGTAAACTGTCGACTGTGGTTATCTTAACCCTCTGTTTAGGGAGTTCAAAGAGGGAGGGGTAGGCTTCCCTGTACTCCTTTGCAATCTTTGAATATATATAGTTCATGTAGTTTACCAGTGTTTTATTGTAGGTTACCAGCAATATGGAATCATCTGATTCTCCACAATAGTTATTTAATAGAAAGGGAATTCTGTATATTCCCACTGTTGTTTTCCCACTTCCTGCTATTCCCTTAATAAGGGCATGTCCCGAGGGTTTCATATAGGATATTTTCTCTTGTTCCTTGTTCAACCTCATCTAATTACCAACTCCCATAAGCTCCCTTAATTTGGTTTTTATTATGATTTAAATTATATCTTTATTCCCAGATAATAACAATCCTTTAATTTTCACCAACTAAAAAAAGTGTCGCGGCGACACTTTTTCTCCAAATAAAAACAACGTAACATTGCATCCTGATAATCAGTTGGACACTCATTATTTTATGTAATACTCTTATAAACTCTATACTTTCCTTAACAATAAAAAGGGAGCGTTGCGTTCCACTCTTTTTAAACTTATGTAATATCTCTTTAGAATTGAGTTAATACATAACTCTACACTTTTTTAACAATTAAAAAGCTACTCTGAAAGGGGAAACTTTTTTAAACAACTCTATCTAAGGATGAAATCGACATCATCCTCTCTTCCCTTGCCAACTATCTTAACTACAGCTCTGTCTGGAATTCCAATGAGAGTATCTCCAGGATACTTGGCCCATCCCTGCTTAACAATGAGCTTTAGCGGAGAGTTGGATGAAACTACCCTTACCTGATTATCCTTCAGCTCTAGCCTTATTCCCCCTAAGTTTGTATCTACATCTATAAACCTCTGATCCATCTGAAGGCTATAGACATGTTTTAGATCTCCGTCCACGTATACCTCTACCTTGGAGGCCTGCTGTACCTCCATACCTATTATATTCCACCCCAAGGTTAAAAATACCCCCAGTATTCCTAAATAGATTAAAGGGTCCAACCTTCTAAAGTATCTGTTTTTCATCACTATACCTCTTTAATATTTATTCTTGAAGTATATCATACCTGCATTTTTTTTTCTATATATCAAAAGAGGCGGGGACTATTCCCCGCCTCTTCCATCTAGGAGTTTCACATGAAGAAACATAAAATTTTCTTTCACACTAAAATAATACCATATAATCCAAATTTGTCAATTGTTTTCTGGATTTTTTGTTCTAATTCAGTTTTAAAAGTTTGTTATAGATACTATTTATTTAAGAAGAGCTATCCTTTCTCCCATATAAACCTTTGTTTCGATGCCATTTTTGGTATTTTCCAGTAGATCCTCATCCACCTTGATCCTGTCCTTTTGGAAGAGCAGGATGCAGGAAGATCCTCCAAAGTAGAAGTACCCCTTCTCCTCACCCTTGGCTACCCTTGAACCAGCTTTATATGTCTGCTCTATTCCCCCTACCATTGTTGCCCCTATCTCACTGAGAATCACATCTCCAAACTTTTCATTTTTAAGCTCAGCATACTCCCTCTTGTTTTCACAGTAGATTCTAAAGTTCCTTCTTATGGCATGAGGAGATACCGAGTAGTAATCTCCATCTATTAACCTGCTGCTTCCGATTACCCCATCGATTGGGAAGTGGAACCTGTGATAGTCCACAGGAGCAAGCCTGACAATCAAGAATACTCCCCCTTCATATTTCTGGGCTAGCTCCCTATCTCCCAGAAACTCTTCCAGGGTAAACTTGTCTCCCTTTAAAAAGAATTCATCCTTAACCTTGATGTCCTCGTAGGCCAGAACTTTTCCATCTGCAGGAGAAGCTATTTCATCTTCTCCCTGAGCTATCCTTCTGCTTCCCTCCTTGAGTTTTCTAACAAAAAAATCATTAAAAGAGGTGAAATCGTCTATCCCCTTTACCGATTCCTCCATATTTATTCCATGCTCCTCCACAAAGGGAAGTATCTTCCCCTTAGATTTAGATGAGTCCATTGATCTTCCATAGATCTCAGAAAGGAACTTTTTCTTCACCACCAGGTTTAATGGCAGTTCTCCAAGGGGATTATAGTAAAGAAACTTTAGAAACCCTTCCCCTGGCACATTCTCTGTCTTTACTTCCCCTGTACTTCTTTCTATATACTTTATCTTACTGAATTTCATCCTTCTCACCCTTCGTTTTTTTATATATTATAACATACTTTCTCTAAAAAAGTGTCGCCGCGACACTTTAAAAGCTGTTGCCCATATATCAGCAAAAATTGTATAATGGTCCAAAGAGGTCTTTTAAGGCCAAACGTTAGGGGAGGTTTTATCATGGAAAGAATTGCGCTTATTGCCCACGACAAGAAGAAGGATGATCTTGTGGACTTCGCAAAGAAATATAAAGATTTTTTTCAGAAGTATGAGTTAGTCGCTACTGGTACAACTGGAGGGAGAATTATCCAGGCTACCGATCTAGAGGTGAAAAGATATCTCTCAGGTCCCCTAGGAGGGGATCAGCAGATTGGGTCCGACATAGCCAACGAACTTATTAAGGCTGTTTTTTTCTTTAGGGATCCCCTTACCAGTCAGCCTCATGAGCCAGATGTCCAGGCTCTTATTCGTCTCTGTGACGTGCACCAAATTCCAGTGGCTACCAATAAAGCAACTGCTGAATTGATAATTAAAAGTTTGAAGGAAGATATTTAATCAAAAGAGGGAGTGTCGCCGCGACACTCCCTCTTTTATTGAACTCATCTGTACGCTGAACTTTAGCATCCTGTAGGCTTATGGATACCACCTCGTAGAAAGCCGTTAAGTAGATTTTAAAGATCAGCTCGAATATCATTTGTATATGTTTCTTTGTTTTTGTTTTTTCCTACTAAAATAAATATTAAGTATTTTTAAAATTAATAATTATATGAAATAATTTGAGTCTTTTTGAAGAGATTTTAGCCTGTTTCTTTCCTCTCTGAATTTAGGCAGTTGACTTTCCACTAACTCCCAAAACTCTCTGGAATGATTCATGTGTATTAGATGACAGAGCTCATGGATAATTACATATTCCACTATCTTTATGTCCATCTGTATCAGCTTTAGATTTAATGTAATACTTTTATTTGAATAGCATATCCCCCATGCTGTTTTCATATTTTTAATTCTCAGCTTTTGTGGCCTTACCCCTATCCTAGGAGCCCATTTCTCTATCAATCTTCTAAAAACTCTCTCTGCCTCTGTGTGGAGTATCTCCTCCCTGTCTTTTTCTCCTTTAGGAATATCCCTTCCAAGAACCTTGATATGCTTTTTCTCCTGCTTTACCCTCTCTATATCTATAACCTTAGACACTTTAGGATAGATAGCTTCAAAGTTTTTCCTTATAACCTCCTCTCCAATCTTATAGGCCGATCTTCTGGGGATTGAGATCTCAACCCTTCCCGTGGAAGTTATCTTTAGAATTACATTTTTCTTACTTCTCTTGTAGATCCTGTATTGAATCTCATCCATTCCCTGCTTTATAGTTCCTTCCTTCATCCTTTTCTCCTGTTTAAAATAAAAGGTGTCGCGGCGACACCTTTTAATAAAAATTCCCCTACAAAAGTAGGGGAATAAAATTATGATGTTTGACCCTTTATATCCTTTATAAGTCCATACTTTAAATCTGTTAGCGCCTTTGAAAGATCTACCTTATACTTGTGAGGGTTATCAAGTCTCTTTCTTTCAGGAGAGATCTTCTCAAGGTTTGACAGGTAGTAATCTCTAGATCCCTTCACATCCAGCAGATCTTTGAAGCTTTCCGTTATCTCTCCACCATCTACATATTTTATCGTAAGAGGTTTTACCGTATATTCTCCCGATTTTAAATTACTAGATTTGAACTCATAGCTTTCATCCGTAATGACTATATCCCTTCCCTGCAGAAGTCTTTCCTTGTCTTCATCCCCTTCCATAAGGGTTATAAGGTCTGCATAGGCTATATTGTTCTTATCATAGATCCTGTACACCTCTTTAAATCCAGGATTACTGATTTTAATGACATCCTCCGAAAGTTTAATTAACGGCTCATTATCCACCTGCACTATCTTGTACACTCCTCCAAAACATGGGTTTGACTTACTCACTGCAATGGCATCTCCTACTCCAAATATATCAGCGCAAGCCCCCTGCTCCTTTAAAGACCTTATAAGGTCCTCATTGAGGGCATTAGTTAAAAATATTTTAGCTTTCTTCAGCCCTGCATTATCCAAAGCTTTTCTGCACTTCTTAGATAGGTATGCCAGGTCACCAGAATCTATCCTGATTCCATATACCCCATCATAGTCATCATCTATTCCATTTTCCTTAAAAGCATCGATAGCATTCTTTATGCCTATCTCCAGGGTATTATAGGTGTCTATAAGAAGTACCAGGGCATTGCTTTCCCTCTCTCTCCTGTGCTTTATAAATAAGTCAAAAGCTTTCCTTTCAGCTTCCCTTCCTACACCAAAGGTCTGAATATAGGAGTGTGCCATGGTTCCAACACTTGGAATACCATACTTGTATTCTGTAACTAAGTTGGAGTGACTGCTGCAACCACCTATATATGCCGCTTTATTTCCTGCTACAGCACTGTCAAAGCCATGGGCTCTTCTGCTACCAAAGGATGTTACTGCATGAGGATATGCTGCTCTTGTAACCCTTGAAGCTTTAGTAGCAATAGCCATGTGCATATTCATAATATTTAAGATAGGTGTCTCTAAGATCTTTGCCTGGATGAGAGGAGCTTTTATTGTCACTATGGGCTCATTGGGATAAGCTATCTCCCCGTCCCTCATAGCATATATCTCTCCTGTAAACTTTAGATCTACTAGATAGTCTAGTAGGTGCTTCTCCTTAATTATCTCTGAAAAGTAGATCCTCTTCTCCTTAGAAGAAGTTGAGTTTAATATATCAATTAGGGATATCACTTCCTGTATACCACTTACTACAGCAAATCCTCCATCCTCAGTTTTTCTAAAATACATATCAAAGATCGCGACCTTCTCCTCCATACCCTCCATTAGGAATATGTCGCTTTCTGTATATTGATAACGATCTGAATTTATTACTCTGGCAAAATCTGTTAATATTACATTTTTCTCCATGAAATGACCTCTCTCATAAATTATAGTACTCTTAGTATATCATTTGTGTTTTTTTTTTACAACTTGCTCTTGAATAATAGGGGTGTGTATACTAAAATCTATTTAATCAACAGATATTAAAGGAGATTTTTATGAAAAGTGTTATTCAGAGAGTAAGTCAGGCCAGTGTTACCATCGAT
>CAYSGC010000146.1:0-7041 GCA_964430145.1 uncultured Fusobacteriaceae bacterium
TCAGCTCTTATCTTGTCTATTAGGGAGATAATATCCCAATGACCAGTTGCATGAACATAATCCGATTTTTCCTTATCTACTCTATCTTGTTTCCCTAGTCCCACAGTTCCATAGACCATCAGTACATCTACTTCACTTTCCAGATCTCCATCTGTAATATCAGTTGTTTGAATAAGCACATAGGGTTTCCCCTTTACAACATCTCCCGGAAGAACTCCTGTCTCAACTATGGGAACTACACTTCCTCCTTTTATATCTACAAGCTTGGTATCTTCAACTACCGATATAACTCTTCTTTTAACTTCTTGCTCCAGGTTTCTAATTGACATCTATTCTCCTTTTTTATCGAAAAACTTATCAACTTCTATGTCCAACTGAGCAGATAGCTTCTCTAGTGCTATTTCTTCAAGGTCCTTAAAAATATCTTCACTTTCAAGCATTCCTCCTATGGAATATCCCCGTTGCACATCTATAGGGTAAGCCGCCTTCCCTCTTCTTCTCCAAACCTGCCCATTCTGTACAAATCCTCTTTTAAGTTCCTTCAGACCACCACTTCTGTTCTGAGCTACCCTAATAGGCCCCTTTGAAGATTGTTCAACTTTAAATCTTGCCAGTGTAAAACGATCTCTTTTCCTGTTATTCTGTATTGCTGCATAACTACGCTTACTTGGATGAGCCCTTCTTACATGGATCCCTTTTCCCAAGGGATCCTTATCAATATAAAATTTCTCTGTTATTTGTCTTATGGCCTCTCTTTTAGTTTCTGTGGTAACAACGTTGATAGCATTTGCCACCACAGTCTCAAGACCATTTGTGATCCCTTCCAGTTCCTTTCTCAGCTTCTCCAGTGCCTGGGCATCTACATCAATCATAGATCTTTACCTCTATATGAGTCACACCAGCATCCTTGGTTATTTTATAGACCCTGTATAGCTCATCATCGATAACAATTCTATCTCCGGGATCATACTCATTTAGAGCCTCAAAATCCGAAGACTTTATCGTATATGTTTTTTCTTCTGCAGAATAATTATTCTCTACAAATTTCTGGTATTTTTTGCTATCCTTCCTTAGGCTATTGCTGATGATAGCCTCTACCTCCACCCCATCTATATCAACAGTCTCAGCAAACTCATCTGTATTGAAGAAAACATCATCAAGATCCGTTATAAGATCTTCCTTAAGTCCCATTACTTTGTCACCTGATCAAAGAGGGACTGTGCCTTTTCCTTCTTATTTCCTCCTGTCACTTCAAGACCTAGTGTGTCACCGATTCCCTCTATGAGAGATGTTTCCATCTTTTCCAGGTTCTCAACTTGAAGTAGATACTCCATAACCTTGACCACTTCCTCTGAAGGGGCAGCAGCTTTCTCAGCTTTAAGTTTTTCAATTTCCTCCTGCTGAGCTTTAATAGTCTGGGTATCAACTATCTTCTCTGCTCTAAGGTTTTCCAATATAGCTGTTTCCTTAAAAACTACATCCTCATCCTTATACTCGGTAATAAGTTTTGCTTCCAGTAGCTCCCCAACCTGAGACTCTTTTATCTCATAGACCTTACCCTTTTTATACTTTTCATCTCCTACTCTAAAATCACAAAGCACTCTATATTTCATCAGTCTTCTCCTTTTTAAACTTAGCTGCACTATGGGTAAATTAAATTACTGTAATGGTAAACCAACCTCTTGCATCATTAGGTACAGGCAGTGGCTTAGATTGTAGCTGTACATGCCTTTTATTGCTTCCTGGCTTTACCCATGTATGGGGAACTCTCTTCTCTACAAATAGCTGATCTTCTTCTTCTCCATCTGGGATCTGGGTTATAGCTCCATAGTTCATCTTGATAAACCCTTTCTTTAAACCGACAACTGCTCCAGCCGGCAGTAATGGTTCCTCTGTCTTAGTGGCCTCATTGTAATACCATTCACTGAAGGTATAAATCGATACTCCCAGCTTTGGAATATACCCCATATACTTTCCACCATCTGGAACTTCTTTTGGATCCAGCTGAACCAGAGCAGCATTAGTGTGCTTAAGGTAGTTATCAACTATCTTATGCTTTTCAAAAACCTCGTAGGCATCGTGACTCATGATGAGAGTATCTATTCCGTTTCCAGTCTCCTTGCCAACCTCTTGTATTTTTTCTAAAAGAAGTGCCATAGGATCACTGAGTTCACTTGACCATTTTGCATCTCCCATCAGCTTCTCTATATTGGCATCTCCATAGGTTATAGCTCTGTTAACTCCTTCACCTATTACAGGGATAATTCCCTCAGTAAGAAGCTTCATAATCATCCATGACTCTCTTCTCACTATCATGTCATCTAGCTCTTCCAGCTCTTCTCCTACTTTTATAAGCTTCCTGTCATCTGTAGATATGGAATTCCCATAGATAGTTTGGCCAAACTGCCTTTGAAGGAGCCTGTCTGCACTTGCAAGCATATATGGTTTTATAATAGGCGGCTCAAACTCTTCCACTGCAAAACCTGTCTTCTCAATGAACACACCATCTGAGTACTCTCCTACAAAGGGAGCCATTCTTCTGTTGGCTTTCTTGGTGTGGATCTCAAACTTTTCCGTAGGGTGTACTTTCTCCTCTCCCACTGCAAACTTATACATAAATGTCTTTGGAAGTTTCATCTGTGCTAAAGCTGCTATAAGTGTGACTAGTGCATATGCTTTCATTAACTCCTCCTATTTAATAAATATTTGTAATTTTCTTGCTACCGGCTTTAAGGTCTCTATATCAAAGCCCTCTTTAACTCTCATCTTACTTCCTTGGAATTGGCCATTAACATAAGCCATTACAGGAACATCTTCCACTGCAGTCATATCTGCACAAAGGACAGCATCGAAAGTCGTGGCATCAAAACCCGTTTCCCCTATAAGACCATGCTTCCCATTAACCACTCCAAGAGCATCTCCCCTCTTGTATGTCCCTGGAACCAGAGTTATTTCCTGTGTCAGTGGATAGACTTGTATCCCCCAAATCAGCCCGTCTGGATTAATTATCGTCTTCACCTTACCTACCTCCCCTGTTGTATAGTTCCGCTAACCTGTCACCGGCCTTTAACTGAGTTTCAAATTCCGATTCTTCCACTGAAGGAGGTGGAGTATCCTCTCCTGGAAGAGCAACTTTCCCAGAAGTTACCATTGTCACTGGATCTACTGAATGAGTATGAAGTGATGGAGTTCCTGGTTCTGCAGGTGTTACTGGTAGCCCTTGATCTACTATTGCAAGACAAACCTCCGCCTTGCTTTCCATAGTTTCATATTTAGCCTTTCTTACAAGCTCTTCGCTGCCAGGAACATTGATGGTATCTAAAGCCTGTAATCTTGCTCTCTCTTCTCTCTTACCTTCTTCTATTATCTCGTTATATAAGGTAGGGTTATCACTCTTTAGCTTTTCCCTTGTCATTGTCATAGTATCTGTCTCCTTTTTGATTGATGGCTGCTCCATCTTAATGGTATTTTGAAAGTTCTCCATATACTCTTCAAAGTTTTCAGAGTTCAGAGGTCCCGAATACATTACAACTCCTTCTCTGACTACTTCCTCTACCATATGAGTAGCCAGGCCACATTGGAGTGCTTCTTCTGCTGTATATGTGGTTTCTTCATCAAGAACTTTTATCAATTCCTCTTTTGAAATATTCATCTTTGAGAGATAAGCATTCATAACACTTTCTTTCAGCTTGGCCAGATTATCTGCTTCTTTTCTCATAGCATGTTCATCTCCCCATATTAAATTGGAAGGATTATGAATCATCATCTGAGCACAGCTGTTTATATGAACTTCATCTGCTCCCATAGGTATCAGACTGGCTGCACTAGCTGCCATACCGTCTATACAGGCAATGACTCTTGCCTTATGGTTTTTTAAAGAATTGTGTATTGCCATTCCAGAATATGGACTTCCTCCTGGCGAGTTAATTCTTACTACTACTTCATCAGCATCTTTATGCTCAAGAAGAAACTGTGCGATTCTTCTAGAACTATTTGGATTGCTTTCACTATCAAAAACAGGGCCATATATTAATAGCTCTACTCTATTCTTCTCCACCTGAATCACCTCCAATAGTTACCTCTATCTTAGAGACTCCCTTTTCTCTCATTACTCTTTCTTCATAAGCTAACTGCTCAACAGTCTGATCCCAATCAGTACCATTTTCTCTCGCAATTCTTGCCCTTGATTTGGTGCCATTTCCAAGATTAATTGCATCAGCTTCAGCTTCCTTCTTAGGATCTATGCTTCCCTGAATAGGCCCGTACCATTCAGCTCTTAAAACTGCTTTCTTTACTAAGGGATTCTGAAAATAACCAGGGATATCAATATATCCCCTTGCCACTACCTCATCTATAAACTGTTCATAGATTGGTTCACAAAATGATTCCCTTACCCTGGATCTTCTCTGCAAATACATCTTCCAGGCTTCTAATATTGCTGCTCTTGAAGCTGAGTAGTTATTGCTAAAAGCAGTTAATAGTACTTCATATGGTAGCTCTAAGGCTGCCCCTATGGTTTTACAAGTTGTTATTAGGAAGGTGTCGTATGCAATGGCATTCCTTCCTCCCTCTACCACCTCTACACTTTCTCCTGGAGACAGCTCTGTAATGGAGCCTCCCTCTACTTTTTTAGTAACTACTTTTCTGATCTCACCGTTTTCAACTACCGTCTTTTCCTCCTCATCTCTTCCAGTTACTGAAACGGTGCTGTTAAGGTCTTTCTTTATAAAGATCGGATGAAGGGCTGTAGTTACTGCAGCATCGATTTCTGCTTTCTGCCATTGTCCCACTCTTTTTAAATCGGTTATGACCGGAGTAAGAACCGGGAGGCCTACACGCTGTCCTACTCTTTCCTTGGTAAATAGGCACAATACGTTTTTCCGGCCCAGAGCATCATAAGCACCTATTCTGGAATAAGTCTTTCTTTGATTCTTTGATGCTGTAGAGAAGTGATATGCTGCTATCCTTCCGTGGTCATCCAACTCGACACCATTTACTATATTTTTAAGAAAATTATTACCAGCTTCAGCTTCAAGACGGTGATTTTCAACCAGATCTATCTTTAGGGAAACTATATCTCCCATCCTTTGATCTGAAGGCAGTATAGCTAGCCCCTCTCCAAATATCAGCCAGGCATAGACATACTGTGATTGAAGCTCGGAGAAATTACTCATTCTCCTGTAATCACATTGAGTCGATTTGGTCCACATCTCCCAAAGTGTTTCAATCTGCCTTTCAAGCTTCTCCTTTTGATCCTCATCTATCCCAAGTAGCTTTGCATCTATGGTGGATTTAACCTTAAGGCCCGGACCAACTACATTGGCAACTATCTTTTTTATAGCTGCAGCTGCAATAGAGTTATTTTTAAAGAGAGCTAAGGACCTAGCCATAAGCTTCTTCTTTGACTGAATAATATCTTCATCCGGGATCTTTAACTGTGGGTTCCAATACCTTACTACTTTGCTGGTAGTTGAGGCCCCTCCTTCTGTATAGAGTGTGGGATCCCTTGTTTGCGAGGCCATCCCTTCATGGTTTCCTTTTACTTCCATTTTTACCTCCTATAGATTGCTTGGAATAATGGAAACTGTCCTTTTGGAATTCCCTCCACTCAGATCAATACAAACTCTTTCCCATTCCTTCTTACCTGCCACTATATCCTTGAGATCAGCTCTTTCAAGCTCTCTGTCCTCGATCTTGTATCTTTGATTTGAGAGAACCTTCCTCTCGGCATCCATATACTTCCTATACATCTCCTGAGCTTCTTTAAGTGTTATCCCTGTTGCCGGATGCATCAGCCTCCCTCCTTATCTCTTAAAAATGGTAATCTTCTTAACTTTCTTCTTTCCTCTATCCCTTTTCAGATCTTCAAAGTTAGGGGAGAGCTGCTTCAGTGCTGCAGTAGCATAGTTCCTCACATCCAGCGGCTCATTCCTCTTCCTTATCTTTTCCCAGTTAACCTGTTTGTATCCATACCTGTTAACTGTTACAACCTTCCTCTCTGAATACAAACCTTTAAAGTATTCTGAGTCATAGCCTCTCGTTGGATCCGATGGGAAGTAACAGTATCCAAACTCTCCTTTTACCTTCTCCAGTCTTTCAAAGAGAAGGACCTTAAGATCATTTACTCCCAGCCTGACCAGGAGTACCGGCTTATTCTTTGTCTTATTAACAATGGAGCTTCTTATGATGTATCCCTTTCTACTTGTATTGTCTCCCTTGATTCCGTATATCCCTCTATGCTCTTTCCCATAGAGGTAGTCATAGGTCGACTGGGTGTAGTGTCCTCCAGTATCTATAAAGGTCATCTTGATCTTCAGATAGGATCCGTCCTTATAATAAAACTTCTTTTCTAGGTACTCATCTATCTGCTTCCAGGCTTCTGGGTTATCCGGATTTCCTCTAAAGACCTTATATTCCACTCCATAACTCTTCTCATCTACTCCCCAGCCTACAACCTCAATTGCAAACCAGCCTTTCTGTACGTCCATTCCTGCAGTAAGAACTAAGATGTCGTCATGGAGGGCAGCTCCGTAATCTATCCGATTATTCTCATAGATATCTCTGTAAGCCTTATCCAGTGCCATAATTCCCTTCCAGGGAAGCCCAAGACGTGTATTGACAAATGTGGTCATCTTTAAAGGATCCTTCAATGCTTGTTTATATTCAAATGCTACATCTCCCCATGGCACCCATGGAGAACTAAACACATTGAAGTGAAATCCCCTAACTTTTACTACAGATGGGTTTTGGGAAATAAACTTACCGTCTTTCTGCGTAGCCTTCCACTCATACTCTCCATGTAAAGCACCACACTTTTTACAAGCCATCATAAGGTTTTCATAATGAAAGTCTTCTATTGTCGGGTGAGTATATTCCCCACAGCTTGGACAAGATATATGCCAAACTTCTTGGGAAGACTGCTTATACCAGTGATAGACCTTAGATGACTCTTCCATGCCTGGAGTAGAAGTTATTACTATCTTCCTGCTCTGAGCAAAGGTATCTGTTCTTTTGATAGCAAGCTCTATCTGGTCCCCTTCC
>CAYSGC010000147.1:0-6965 GCA_964430145.1 uncultured Fusobacteriaceae bacterium
TATATATCCCCCTAATGATTATATGATTATAAATGCCTTATATCAATACCTTTTTCCCTATTTATCCCTTGAGGTACTGTAAACAAAGAGGCTTTCCTTAAATAAATTGACGGTACAACTGAAGTTATGTAATATACTATAAAACTTTGGAGGTGAACTCTATGAAAATAGGATCCTTTGCAGAAAAAAACAACTTAACCAAGGATACAATAAGGCACTATATGGACCTTGGACTCCTCATCCCTAGAAAAGTTGGAGGGCAATACCACTTCACCTCCAGCAACCAAAGGGATCTAGATGAGATCATCCACCTAAAATCTCTTAACTTCACCCTGAACGAGATCAAAAAAATTTTCTGGAGTAAAAAGGTAGGTCGCCTTTCAACTACCAGTAGCAATTCCCTATATAGAGAGTATTATAGCCATAAGCTAGGGGAGGTCCAGGACAGGATATCCTCTCTGAAGAATGTTGAAGAAAATCTCAAGGAGAAGTTGGAGAAATTAGATTCTCTGGAACTTCCTCCCCGCCACAAGATAGGAATACCCATTGCAGCCCTTCCTCTCTTAAAGTGCCTCAGCTGTTCCTCAAAATTAAAGATTCATAGGGGAAGCATAGAGGGAGATCAGCTTCTCCAGGGCTCCCTCAGGTGTCAGTGCGGAGAGGAGTACCCTATAGAGGATGGGATCTTAATTGTAGATTCCCTCCATTCTGTAGAGGACTTCCTTCTAGAAGATGAGTTTCTTTCTGAATATATCCAGGATACCAATGAGGAGATGGTAGACAACCTCTATAAAAATATAGAGTGGATCTTGAACAGCCTTCCTTCAAACAGCCTCCAAGGAAAGATAATCCTCGAACCAGGAAGCGGAGTAGGCTTCACCCTCAGAAGCATTCAGCACCTTTTAGACGAAGAGAGTACCTATATTGCAGTGGATTCTAATATCAACTGCCACCTCTTTCTGAAGGAACTTTTGGAGCGAAACAATATCCAGAAAAATATTATCTTTATCTGCTCCGATTTTAAGCGTATGCCCCTGAGAGATGAATCTGTAGATGTAATCATGGACTTCTTCAATACCAGTAACTATGCCTTTACCAACAAAACCTTTCTTTTGGATGAGATCAACCACCTGATAAAGAAAGATGCCCTTCTCTTGGGCGGATATTCTATCTTTAAAAACTTTATGGATAACTCCCTCATCGCTCCACAAAACAGGAGATACCTTCTATGGGAAAATATTCAACCTAAACTCCAGGAGTTAAAGTATCACCCCTTGGAGGAAAGATCCTTCGATCCCATTCCAGTCTATGGGAAGTATGAAAACTTCACTGTCCCTGGAGAGCTCATCTACTCCCACATGTACCTTGGAAAAAGGTTGGGTTAACCCCACCTTTTTCCATTTTTTTATATATAATTGCCAGGCCACCCTCTTCCCATGGGGTTCTCCCCCTGCTGTAGAATACTTATATAAAGATATTTTAGGGAGAGTGATCATATGAACTGTCGAGGTAAGGCTATAAAACTCACCGAGGACAAAGTAACTGTAAAAAACATCCTCCTCTTTTCTCTGGGAAAGGGGATCTCAACATTTGGAAGTACCATCTATACCTTTGCCATTGGCCTCTATATACTCAATGTTTCTGGATCGGGACTTACATTTGCTGTTAACCTTTCAATCTCCATGCTTCCAGTTATACTTCTCATGCCCCTTGGGGGAGCTTTGGCTGATAGATGGAATAAAAAATCAATTATCATAACTACGGACCTGCTCAACGGTATCCTCTTTCTCACCTTATACCTAATGACCAGAGATAGCTCTCTGTCCCTTCCCCTACTCTATGGCACCACTCTTCTCTCAACTAGCTTTACAGTGCTCTTCTCAGTTGCCATAGAAGCCTCCAAACCCCTTCTTGTAAGGGAGAAAAAGTTGATGGGTATCAACTCCGTGGATAAGATAATAGATTCATCGGTATCTATATTAGGCCCAGTTATGGGAGGAATCGTATTTGCCCTCCTAAATATAAAAACTTTTATACTGATTAATGGGATTTCATTCATATTGTCAGCATTCATGGAAGTTTTTCTAAATTTCATCCATACCCCTGGGAAGGAGCAGGAGGTTAGCCAAAGTAAAAGTCTCCTTCAGGATATAAAACTGGGAGGATGCTACCTCAGAGGTAGGGAGAAGATTATGACTATGATAAAGCTTTGTATAGCTCTTAACTTCTTTTTCTGCTTCTCCGTTACAGTTCCCCTGCCCTACCTCATAAACCAGAGGTTAAACTTGGGGTCTCAAGCCTATGGCATTATCCAGGGAGGTTTTGCAGTTGGGATGATCCTAGGAGCTCTCATCATAAAAAAGCTTTCAGATCTTTTTCCAAAGGAGAAGTTGATACTCCTTGCAGGAGTATTTATGTCCTTCTCCATCATTTTCTTCAGCTGCCCCCTTGGATCTGAGAAGAGTTGGCTGACAGTGTTTTACACCCTTCTTTCGGTCTCCCTTGGGTTTTTAATAGTGCTCTTCGACCTCCCCTTCCTCTATATACTGCAAAGTGAGGTTCCAGAGGAGTTCAGAGGGCGGGTTATGGGGATTATTATGAGTGTGGTAAAAACCGTTACTCCCATGGCATTCCTCCTTTCAGGGGTACTTCTAGAAGCTATGCCAATTTATCTTCTACCCCTTATAGGCGGTACTCTCCTTACCTGCATCACCCTTACTACCTACAAAAACAGCACATTTTCCTAAGGAGATAATAAGCTTTTTTCAGGGGGAAGGTGTATTTTAGATGTTTTGGAGCTAAAATATAACTATCTGAATTAATTAAACAGGCAGTGGGTTATGAGAATAGAGAGGTTAAATATGGAAGACTACAACAGGATATGGATAACCAGCGATATTCACGGATACCACAACTTATTTTTAGAACTTATGAAGAAAATAGCTTTAGATAGAAAGGACCTCCTTATAATAGCCGGGGACTCCTGCGACAGGGGAGCAGAGAGCTTTCATATCTATGAGGAGATAGCAGCTCTCCAGAGAAGGGGACTCAATATAATCCATACCCTTGGAAACCACGAGGATCTCATGGTTAAGGCTGTAGAGGAGGGAAATATATTTGCCTGGTACAGAAATGGTGGCAGGGAAACCATCAGGTCCTACAACAATAACTTCGCTGAGCTGGAGAAGCACCTCTCCCTTGTGAAGGAGATGCCCATTGCTGTGGATCTGGGAAGGTACTTCATCGTTCACGGAGGGATAGATCCGGAAAAATCCATAGAGGAGCAGACCCCCTATGAGATGACCTGGATAAGGGATCGGTTTATAGACAACAAGCTTCAGAAAACAGATAAGGTAGTTGTCTATGGCCACACACCCAACTTAGACGGAAGGGTTCACTTTGTAGATAACCAGAAGATCTCCATAGACTGCGGCAGCTACTGTACAGGGGTGGTAGGGGCTATCGAGCTCAAGAGTATGAAGGAGGTTTACGTGAGCACCGACAGGCTTAACCTCTTTATCAACCATCATTTCAGTTACAGGGATTAACTTTTACTTAAGTTAAAAAAAGCAGAGGAACCTTTCCTCTGCTTTTTTATCTGTAAACTTATCTACCCTATATCCCTGGCTACAACTTCCCTCAGCTTGTTAAAGGCATCCTCAAAGTAGATCCACCTGTCCTCTATATTATTGGTGGCTATATGGGGTGACATGATAATATTTTTCAGTTCATGGAAGGGGTATTCCGAAGGCATTGCCTCCCCCTTATTTTTAGGGTAGTTATACCACACCTCTATCCCCGCTCCCTTTATTCTTTTCTCCTTCAGAGCCTCATAGAGAGCCCTTTCATCTATGGTCCTCCCCCTTCCCACATTTATTATATAACCCTCAAACTCCCTCAGGATCTCCTCATCTATCATCCCCTCTGTGGTCTTGGTTAGGGGCAGTGACATAAAGAGGATATCCACATTTTGAGCAAGCTCCCTGAGAGTTCCATAGTAGGTATCTATCCCAGGGTACCTCTTCCCCCGGTCCAGGGCAGCGAAGTTATTGGTAAATGGTTCTGCCAGCCTCATAAACTCCTGACCTATATGCCCTGCTCCCACCATACCTATCCTCTTATGGTGGAGGCTTTCCCAGTGATTTCTTACGCCGCTCCTAGGCCCCCAGATCCCTCTTCTCATATCCACATCATACTCACACACCCTTCCCATTACCCCCAGAAGGAGACCGAGTCCCTTTTCAGCCACATACTTCGCCTTGGCATGACTTCCCTCTATCTCTATACCTCTTTCTCTTATATCCTCCACTGGAAACTCATTGAGCCCCGTATAGGGCACAAAGATTCCCCTGAGCTTCCTGGCCTCCTCCAGCTCCTCCCTGGTCATATCCACTGCCACTATATACTCCGATTCCCTGTAATCCTTTGTCTCTCCCCTCTCAAAGACATTTATCCTAAGCTTGGGAAACTCCCTCTGAAGTTCCTCCACCTTCTCTTCTATATACCCGACCCTCTTCCACGTATAGATACTAACTTCCATCTCAAGACCTCCTAGATATTGCTCCAAAAAAAATCTGTAATTTTATCCCTTTACCCTGCTTCTTTGATAAAGATTATACTCCACCTTTCCTGTAATTATAAACCTTCAAAGTAAAAAAATTTAGAAGATATTAATCTTCCAGAGTTAATAATATAGTTAGGAGGTGATCTGTATGAAATATCTATATACTATTCTGCTCCTTACTGCCTTCCTTCCCGCAGCATCCTACTCACAGGATATGAGGGAAGCCTACTTTGCAGGAGGCTGCTTCTGGTGCATGGAGGCTCCCTTTGAGAGGACTCCTGGAGTAGAGGCCGCCGTATCTGGTTTTGCAGGAGGAGAGGAGGAGTTCCCTACCTATAAGGATGTGGCTTCTGGTAGTACAGGACACAGAGAAGCTGTTAGAATTACCTATGATGCTGACATTATATCCTACGATGAACTTCTGGATATCTTCTGGAGACAGATCGATCCCACAGATAATGGTGGGCAGTTTGTAGACAGGGGATTTCAGTATACTACGGCAATCTTCTATACCTCTCAGATAGAGAAGGAAGCAGCAGAAAGATCCAAGAACTTCTACGAGGAGAAGGGTACCTTTGGAGCTCCCATAGTTACACCCATCCTTCCTCTAACCACCTTCTACCGGGCTGAGGAGGAGCACCAGGACTACTACAAGAACCACAAGTTTAAGTACAACTACTACAGGAAACGTTCTGGAAGGGATGAATACCTCAAAAAAATCTGGGAGTAGTTCTCCTGGATTTTTTATTGGACATTTATACTATGAGCAACCACTTAGTACCGATTTAAATCTCTTCCCTCTATTTTTTCTTGACAACTGTATTAAAAAAATGTTATCATTCCCTCATAGGAATTAAAAGCGAGCTGAAGGTGGTGAAAGTCAGCATTCCTTTAAAACTCAATAAAAAATTTTTATAGCTGGTAAATATAGCTTTTTGAACTCTTCGGTGATCTTCATCGTTGACAGTAGGTTAGATGTTTTAACAGGCATTGAAAATTAGGCACCGTTACCCCTCTTTAGAGGATGGTAGCCTGATTTTGAATGCCTGTTTTTTATTTTATTTTTTAAATTTACAGGGGGTTATTAGTATGAAAAAGTTAAACAACAGTACATGGATACTCATTGCAATGGTCCTGGGTATCGGAGCAGGAGCTCTTCTTGGAGAAAAAGGGGTTATGTTCGGACCTATGGGAGATATCTTCATAGGCCTTATTAAGATGCTTGTTATTCCATTGGTATTTTTCAGTATCATCTCTGGAGCTGCAGCTCTGGGAGAAACCAAATCAGCAGGTAAGGTAGGATTCCTTACTATCTTCTACTACCTTGGTACATCTGCAATTTCAGTAGTTTTAGGCCTTATCGCCGGTAATGTCTTTAAGCCTGGTCTGGGAGTCGAGATTCCTCAGGCTCTTCTTACAGATTCATCTACCTATGCTGAGGCTGGTAATATCGCCGGATTCTGGGATACTATTCTTGGGATAATACCTAAGAACCCCTTTGAGTCTCTGGTAAGCGGTAATATCCTTCAGATCCTTTTCTTTGCTCTCTTCTTCGGTATCTGTCTTTCAGCTCTAGATGCCAAGAAGCAAAGACCTGTACTGGATGTACTGGATACAGTTAACGACGTGCTCATCCTTATGATCACAAAGGTTCTTGTAATTGCTCCTCTGGGAGTATTTGCTCTAATGGTTAACTCCATTGCTCTCTTCGGAATAGACGTACTTCTTCTGGTACTTAAGTTATTCCTTGTATTCACTGGAACCCTTGCTGTTATACACTTTGTTATGATTCCTGGTCTTGTTAAGATCTTTGCAGGAGTAAACCCTATTACCTTCATAAGAAAGTTAGCCCCTGCACAGCTGCTGGCTTTCTCTACAGCCTCTTCCATGGCCACTCTGCCAATAACAAAGCAGTGTTGTGAGGAGATAGGAGTAAGCAAGAGCACTACATCCTTCGTTCTTCCTTTAGGAGCTACTGTTAATATGAATGGTAACGCTATGCTATACGCACTGACTACAGTGTTCTTTGCTCAGATCTATGGTGTTGAGCTTGGTATGGCTCAGTATGCAGCAATCATCCTGACATCTGTTCTTGGTGCCATAGGTACTGCTGGTGTTCCAGGTCCTGCTCTTCTTGTGGTAGCAGTTCTTCTGGCAGCTGGTGTTCCAATCACTGCTCTGCCTCTTATCTTCGGTGCAGACAGACTCTTCGATATGATGAGAACATCTACAAATATCTTTGGAGATGCATCTTGTGCAGTTATTATAGAAAAAGTTATAAATGGTAGGGAAGCCTTCAAGGAGGAGAAGGCTGAGATTAAAACAGCCTAGCACTTAAAATACTTTATAAAAAGTAGCCGCTTAATCGCGGCTTTTTTTGTTCTTAAAAATTTAATATCAT
>CAYSGC010000148.1:0-6939 GCA_964430145.1 uncultured Fusobacteriaceae bacterium
ATTCTGAAAAAGGCAAAGCAGTGGAAACACTGTGACGCAAAGCTAGAGGGTCTAAGTCCTGTGGGATATGGCAGCCAGTTACCAACTTTTTTAGAAGAGATTATTGTTTGTAAGCTCTTTTTTTATTTGCTTTTTGGGGGTGGTACTCCCCACAAGTAAGATATAGGGCTAAGTTCAGTTGAGATGTGAAGATTGGTTGCAAATCTTTATTGGAGGAAGCTATGATTAGATTAATTTTATCTCTTTTTCTATCCATCTGTGTATCCCTCTTTTCTCAGGAGAGGGTTAAAAAGCTCGATATATACATGGATAGAAGCCGGGGATTTTTAAACTATACCACCGAGAGGGAGGAGAGAAGGGGCCTCTTTCCAGTTCTGGTGGAAAGGTTGAGGGAGATAGATACAGTGGATTTTACCACTGTAGAGGTGGATAAGAAGGAGTTTGAGAACTCCATAGATGAGGGGAAGCCCGATATAATTATAGGGGTAGAGGACTATAGAAGAAACAGCAAGGAGTACTATTACCTGGATGACCCCATAGAGCTGGATGGCCTCATGATTACCAGGAAGGACTTTCCCAGCATAGATTCAAAGTTTAACTTTAGCGATAAGAGGATAATATTTGTAAAGGGGGATAAGATCTTATCCAAGGTGGTGGAAAAATATGAGGGGAGGTTGAATATCCTTCCCAAGGAAAGCATAGAGGAGGCACTGGAAAGCATCGCCACAGGAGAGGCTGATATATATGTGGAGGATCTCCAGGATGCCCTGAGATACCTGGCCGACAACCCCTATGAAGAGGGACTCAAGCTAAACTACCTTTCCGGTCCTCTGAAAACCCAGTACTATATAGGGGGAAGAAAGAAGTACAGAGAGGTAGTGGATAGGATTGGAGCCATCCTCAGGGAGATGAAGCTGGATAAGCCGTACTTTTTTAAGGAACTCATACAGTACACAGAGGATAAGATAGAGATCCATAAGGAGATAGAGAACTACATCAACAGCAACAAGGTGATTAAGGTTTATGTCCCAAGGGA
This sequence comes from uncultured Fusobacteriaceae bacterium, assembly GCA_964430145.1. Classification (GTDB taxonomy): domain Bacteria; phylum Fusobacteriota; class Fusobacteriia; order Fusobacteriales; family Fusobacteriaceae; genus Propionigenium. The sequence continues at coordinate 1,037 of CAYSGC010000148.1, forward strand.
TTCCAACCTCTATCCAATGTATTACAAGGGCCCTTCAGGGGAGAGGGATGGATTTTTAGTGGAGTACTTTTCCGAGATATCAAGTGTTCTGGAAAACAGGATAGACCTCGTTGAAAGCGATGACCCGAAAAGATATGATATAAATCCATTTATCCTGTCCATAAATGACAATGAGCTGAGCAGTGAGGGGTATTTGACCACAGAACCCTACTACAACTACAACATCTTTCTCTTTAACAGGGTGGAGGGAAATTATATCGTTTCCAATGAGGAGCTTGAAAACTACAGGCTGGCAGTGACCAGAAACTCCATTGAGGAAAGGTATTTTGTCTATAAGGGCCTTGAAAAAAATCTTGTAGTTTTTGACACCTATCTGGAGGGGTTAAGGGCGGTAGCCAGGGGAGAGGCAGATGTCTTTGCAGGGACAATAAAAAAAGCCAATGACACCATTGAGGAAAACAGAATAAAGGATATAAAGGTCATGGGGGATATAGATGATAAGATAAGCCTTAAGCTTGGAGTTTCAGAGGATAAGGAGCTCCTCTACTTTATCATGAATTCCTTCGATAAGACATTTTCCTATCTGATTCCAGAGAAAAACAGGGAGATACTGAATACAAGGCTGGAGACGGTAAAGGATTACAAGCTATCTGTGCTTATAACCCTTCTTTCCCTGGGGATATTATACAGCCTGTGGAAACACCTGAAAAATCTAAAGGAGGTCCACGCCAGACTGAAGAAGATAACCTTTGGCCTGGTGGAAACCCTGGAATCGGCCAATACCTACAACGACGAAGATACCGGGGACCATGTAAAGAGGATAAACAGCTACTCGGCTCTTCTGGGAGAGAAGCTTAAGATGGATAAGGCCTTTATAGAGGAGATCGGAACCTATGCCTCCCTCCATGATATCGGAAAGATAGGGATCTCCGATTTGATCCTTAAAAAACCGGGCAAACTAACCTTTGAAGAGTTTGAGGAGATGAAGAAGCACAGTGAGATAGGGTATGAGATGGTGAAAAACCTGGGGGTGGGATCCATTGCTACAAATATAATAAGGTATCACCACGAGAAGTGGGACGGGAGCGGATATCCGAAGCACCTCTCTGGAGAGGAGATACCAATAGAGGCAAGGATCGTAGCCCTGGCCGATGTCTATGATGCCCTTCGTCAGAAGAGGGTCTACAAGGAAGCCTTTGACCATGAAAAGGCAGTGGAGATAATTTCTTCCCTCTCGGGAACACACTTTGATCCCAAGCTGGTGGAGATCTTTTTAAGGATCCACCTGGAGTTCAAGGCTATCTTTGAAGTTAAAAGGCAGTGACAAAGATCTGTTGCAACTGTTAACTCACATTAAGGTGGCAGCTGGTGCAGCATTATTTGACCTTCTAGTGGAGGCCTTTGGATCTATAATCTGATTCAAGGGTCTTCTTATTTTTCATTTCCTTAACCTTGAAGTTTATCTCTTAATATGTAAGATGGGTTTACTGTGGATTTTAAGACAATAAAAAACCCTTCAGATAGATGCAGGGTCTTCTGCACTTACCTGAAGGGTCTATAGGCTACTACTTAAGATTAATAACTAGTCTCTCAGCTGAGCTACCTTCTTGAGATTTTTCTGAGCCAGTTGGGTAATGGTTTTTAGGATATTCTCATAGTGTTTTTCAGAGATCCTGCTGCACACATCTATTGCTTCCTGAAACCTCCCCAGGTTTCTGAGGATCTCACCCTTGAGAAGGAGACCTGCCCCATCATCCTCTAAGGTTTCCAGGAGGTATTTCATATTCTTCTCCTCCTCTGAAGTATAGACGACCTCTACCTCTCCAGCCTTCCTCATCTCTTCCTGTTTTCCTTCCAGTTCCTCCAGGTATCTCTTCTCCTCTACCCTCTGAAGGACCTCCTCCCTCTTGCTCTTTAATTCGTCGATCTTCTTTTCTATGACTTCTGATGGGGTCTGGGCAAGTTTGGCCTCCATCTTTGCGATATACTCACCAAAGTGAGCGACAGAAGGGATCTCAGCAATCTTTCCTTTGAGGAGTTCGATCTTAACTCCCACATCCTCCAGGGAATCTATATTTCTGTATCTGTCGTTGCTCCTCTGCCACGCCTTAACTCTGATCCCGGGAGTATCGAATTCCTCTTTCTTGATAAGCTCAATATACTCCTCTGAGGTAGGCTCTGTGAGGGGAACGCCGCTGTTAGCCACCCTTTCGCACTGGGCAACATATCTGTATTCACCGCATGAGGCACACTTAAATACCTTGATATCTCTGGGGACACTTCCCCCCTCAACAACTCCGTCGGTATAGATATTTACATCCAGGTTTGCCTCTAGTTTTGGCATAGAGATAGTGTACACCTCTCCGCACTGACACTTTATATTCATATTAACTTCCTCTCATCACATTAAAAATTGTAAAAGCCCAGGCTTTCACCCTTACATTATAGCAACTTTTAAAATCCAAGTTAAGGAAAATAAAGAGGAAATTTATTAAAAAGACCTATATGAGATTAGAGAGAATTTTTGTGGAGGAATGAAAAGGAGGAAAGTATACTATGAAGATATTAAAATTAATGAGTATTTTGATAATTATTACTTTGACCGGATGTACCAGCAGCTCAAACAGTCCCAAGGTAAAGCAGCTCTCTGTAAAGCAGATAGAGTACTTTGACTCAGCCATTGAGATAACGGCACTCCAGTCTGAAGCACTTATTCTGGCTACGGAAAAGCTCATAGAGCAGGCTAAGGGAAGGGTGGATCTCGCCGAGGAGATAAGAAAATCCAGTGCTGAAAAGGCTATGCAGAAATCAATGAGCGGAAAGGATGCCCGGGAGGTGGCCGCTAAGCTCTCAAGGGTTACCATGGAGGCTGTTGAAAACAGAAGAAAACTGGATGAAAACTTTGAGAAAATAACCAGAAAAACCAGGGAACTCAACACCTACCTTCAGAAGATGAAGGAGATCCAGGTAGCAATGGATGCCTACATAGTATCTGAAAAATCAGGAGAAGCTGTGGTGGAAAACACATACTATACAATAGAGAATATGATCAGAACAGTAAATGAGATGACTCCCAAGATAAAGAGGGAGATTCAAGAGATCTCGGTTCTTTTAAATGAAATTGGGGATATACCGGATATACCGGATACACTGATGCCAGAGGATGGCGGAAAACAGGCATAGAAAGTGACAGAGGCGGGGGTGCAGCCCGCCTCTTTTCTATTGTTAAGGAAGGTATAAAATTACAGATTATTGCCACGGGTAAAAACCTGTTTAATAAGGTCAGAAAGGGTAGAGGGTCACCCTCCCTTTTACTTACGGAAAAATGCCTTTTTAATGGAGAGGTAGCTGTAGTATACTATAGGGAAAGATCGTAAACAGGAGAAGAGATGAAAGAGATATATGAGATACTGAAAAAAACATTTGGATATAGCAACTTCAGAGAGGGCCAGGAGGAGATAATAAAAAATATAATAGAGGGAAGGGATACCCTGGGGGTTATGCCCACAGGGGGAGGAAAGTCTATCTGCTATCAGATACCCGCCCTTGTTTTTGAGGGGATAACCCTGGTAGTATCCCCCCTTATCTCCCTTATGGAGGATCAGGTAGGAGCCCTTAATAACCTGGGAATACCATCGGTATATATAAACAGTTCCCTCACCCCTGCAGAGATGAGGGGTATATTTTCAGAGATAGATATGGGACGATATAGGATGATATATATTGCCCCAGAAAGGCTTGAAAATGAAGGGTTTGTGGAGATGATAAGGGGCAAAAGGATCTCCCAGATAGCTGTGGATGAAGCCCACTGTATCTCCCAGTGGGGGCATGATTTCAGAAGGAGCTACCTGAATATTCCCAGGTTTATAAAGAGGCTTTCCAGTAGGCCTGTGGTATCAGCCTTTACAGCTACTGCCACCCCTCAGGTAAGGGAGGATATAGTGGGAAATCTGGATTTTGATCCCACTGTCTATGTGAACGGTTTTGACAGAAAAAACCTGAAGTTTTCCATAGTAAAGGGAGTAAACAGTTTGACCTATATAAAGAGGTACCTGAAGGAGCACAGGGATGAGGGGGGGATCATCTACGCATCCACCAGGAAGGAGGTGGACAGTATCCACGCTGAACTTCAGAGCATGGGATACAGGGTAGGCCGTTACCATGCAGGGATGGCAGATGCCGAGAGGCAGAGAGTACAGAGGGAATTTGTGGGAGATGAACTGGATATAATGGTGGCTACCAACGCCTTTGGAATGGGGATAGATAAGTCCAATGTAAGGTTTGTTATCCACAACAACCTTCCAAGGGATATGGAGAGCTACTATCAGGAAGCGGGAAGAGCAGGAAGGGACGGTCTTCCTTCCCAGTGTATACTCATCTTCAATCCAAAGGATATTCTGACTCAGAGATACTTCATAGAGAACAACCTCTTTGAGAGCAGCCAGGAGGTGGTGGATATAAAGTATGAGAAGCTCAACGCCATGGTGAACTACTGCCACACCTCCCAGTGCATCAGGTCCTATATACTCCAGTACTTTGGAGATGAGGGTATAGAGGGATGTGACAACTGTAGCAACTGTTTAAATGAGGGGGAGACAGAGGATATCACAATCGAAGCTCAGAAGATAATCTCCTGTATAGGAAGAACCAGGGAGAGATTTGGTGTAACCATGATAGTAGGGATCCTGGCAGGCTCCAAAAACCAGAATATTCTCAAGTGGGGGCTGGATAAAAGCTCCACCTACGGACTCCTGAAGGAGAATAATCAGAAGGAGATAAGGGCTCTGATAGACCTCCTTATAGGAGACGGGTATATAGAGGTGGTAAAGGGTGAGTTTCCTACACTGAAGCTTACTTCCAAGGCCTATAAATTTATAAGGGAGGGGGAGACCCTCACAAGAAAAGTAGTTACAGTGGATAGAAGGATAAGCCATGAGGGGGAGAGATCCTTTGGAGAGCTTAAAAAGCTCAGGTATGAGATCGCCAAGAGGGAGGGGAAACCACCCTATACGGTCTTCTCAGATAAAACCCTCTATGAGCTGGCAAGATACCTTCCCGAGGGCAGGGATAGTATGCTGGAGATCCACGGGATAGGAGAGGTGAAGTTTGAGAGGTATGGAAGAGAGTTTTTAGAGGTAATAAGGGAGTTAAAGACGGAGAAGTAGAGAGACTCCACTAAAAACTACAGATATTTAATAGAGGCCTTACTGGACTTCAGGGAGGTTTTTTATTGTTAAGGAAAGTTAGAATCATAAATTATTATCATCATAGAAATCCCTTAAATAAAATTAGAAGGGATGAAGGATCACGCTCCTTTATCTGATTGCCACACCTTAAAATAACCTTAAGTGACGTAGGGATCAGTGTAGGCTCCTATCATTCCTTTGTTATATTTTTGTTATATTTTTGTATAAAATAATCATAAATCATACAAAAATTAAAAAAAGAACTTGAAAATGTCCTCGGAAACCTGTAAAATCAATTTGTCAAAATTAAATTTTACTTAAAAAAGGAGAGGGTTATGACTAAAAAGAAGAAACTTCAATTCCCTACTGCATACACAATATTATTTATTGTAGCTGTGCTGGTAGCTGTATTGACTTGGGTTATGCCTGCAGGAAAGTATGATTCCCTGGCATATGACTCAGGATCAAATGTATTTACCGTGACAAGTGCCACTGGAGAGGCTATGGACTATCCTCCTACCCAGGAAACACTGGATAAATTTGGAATAAAGGCTGAGCTGAGCAAATTTGTAGAGGGAGATATATGGAAACCGGTGGGGATTCCTGGAACCTATACTGAACTTCCTTCAAATCCCCAGGGGATAAAGGAACTGTTTCAGTCACCTATAAACGGAATGTATGAAGGGGTAGATATTATCATCTTCATCCTTATCATAG
>CAYSGC010000149.1:0-4034 GCA_964430145.1 uncultured Fusobacteriaceae bacterium
GCATCGGAGGAAGAGGTAGCTGCCATGAAGGAAAAGTTCGCTGCAGGCGGATACGGATATGGACACGCCAAAAAGGAGCTTCTAAACAAGGTCCTTGAGTACTTCGGTGAAGCAAGAGCCAGAAGAGAGGAGCTCGCTAAAAATCCTGAGTATGTTGAGGAAGTGCTGAGAAGGGGAGCTGAAAAAGCAAGGTCCCTTGCCATAGCAAAGATAAGAGAGGTAAAGAAGGCTGCAGGTCTTCTTGGAGATGTATATAAGTAGAGTTAAATATAAAAACCCTCACCTTACTTGGTGAGGGTTTTTCTGTCTATTAAATATACACCTACATCTATCTTCCTATTTACCCACTGTTTCCTGGTAAGCTTTATAGCCGACTCCACTCCCATATACCCCATCTCATAGGGGTTCTGCTTTACTGTAGCTGCCATTCTTCCCTGGAGTATAGCTTCCTCGGCTTCATCGGTTCCGTCGAACCCCACTACCACTACATCTCTTCCGCTCTCCTCCACAGCTCTTAAAGCCCCAAGGGCAGACTCATCGTTGTGAGCAAAGACTCCGTCTACATCTATCTCCTCCCTGAGGACCCTCTTCATTATCTCATAGCTGTTCTCCCTCTTGAAGTCAGCGTTCTCACGAAGAATAATTCTCAGTCCACCTAGGGCTCCCTGCTCAAATCCCCTGCTCCTATTTACAGAAGCTGTAGTTTCAGTATTCCCCTGAAGCTCAACTATCTTAGCTCCCCTTTCAAGGTTCTCCCTCAGGTATCCTGCAGCCAGGTTCCCCCCCAGGAGGTTGTTTGATCCTATGTGGCTGGCCACATCTCCCCTCACCGCTTCCCGGTCAAGGGTTATCACCGGTATCCCTGCTTCATTTGCAAGGATCACTCCCCTGGACACTGCATGGGAGTTGGTGGGGTTTACTATGAGTACATCCACCCCCTCATCTATAAACCTTCTTATCTCCTGAAGCTCCCTCACTGGAGAGTCTTCTGCAGAGACCACTTCCACAGACACATCATCCCTTCTTGCCCTTTCCAGGGCTCCCTCCTCCATCTCCTTAAAGAAGGGGTTTTCCAGGTTGGAAAGAACCATTCCTATCCTTACCTTGGGGTTTTCCCTACCAAAGGCCATAATATTAACTATCATTAGTAATAAGATTATCTTCTTCAACTTTTCTCCCTCACTCTTTTAGATACCACTCTGCTGATCTCTATCTCAATCCTCTTTGCCTCATCATACTTAACTCCAAGGGTATAGTAGCGACCCTTTCCCGGAAAAAACTTCTCCATTCCGCTATTTATCTTCTCCGAGAAACCCTCCATAAGAGATAGCTCCTCCACCCAGACTCCGTCCTTCTTCCATACCCAAAGCTTTATTACAGCTTCATCAAGGGCTGCGCTGCTTAGGTTGTGCAGTCTTATATTTACATCTATCATATCCCTAGGAGACCTCTTTAGATCATAGACCTCCACCACCACACCATTCTTTATCTGAGAGGGAAGCCCCCTCTCCCTCCACTCCTGAAGCTCGGTGTAGGTTCTGCTGTAGGTTGGCACAGAGCTCAAAAGAAGAATTAAAAATAAAAGGTATCTTTTCATAGCCTCCTCCTATCTAGGTCCAAAGGGAACCTGTATGAGATCATCACTTCTCAGGAAGTCATAGGGAAACACCAGGGGTCCCCCATCGGTATCCAGATCCAGTTCATATCCCAGGTCCTGAGCCGTTTTCCAGTAGAGGTACCATACAAACTGAGAGCAGTAAAACCTCTTTGAATTCTTTTTATCAAAGCCGATCCAGTATCCCCTGTCCTTATAGATCTCTATATTCTCCAGAAGCTTCCTCTTAAACCTTTCATCAAAGTTTTTATATCTGAGAACTACTACCTTCCGCTTCTCATAGAGCCACGAGTAAGCATCCACCTCATAGTAACCTATCCCCACCTTGGGATAGTCCCCTATATTCACATCATCCACCATTATGGCAGCATGTCCATACCAGGAGATGGGATTGGGCTTCTTATTCTTTACCAATATATCCCCCACCTGAAGGTCAAAGGTATCCAGCCGCACCTCCTCAGCTGTGTTCCACTGCCTGTTTTCCGGAAGACTGCTGCAGCTGGTAAAGGTGAAGATGAATATTATCAAGATACTAATCTTCAAAATAGATAAATGCCCCATTCCTTCCTGAGGCCTTGCCCTCTCTTCTATATGAATGAAATCTTTCATCACAATAAGTACACCTCGAATCCCTATAGATTTTTTTTACCCCTTCCCTTGAAAGAAGCTTGTGGTTAAACTCTGTATTATCAAAGTACCACCTATCGTCCCTTCTCTGGAAGATTCCCTCTAAAAATTTCTCACCATACTTTGCTCTGAACTTCTCGTAGAAGTCATCCCCAACCTCATAGCAGCATATTCCTATACCTATTCCCAGGCCAACTGTAACTTCCTCTACGTCACATCCATAGTTATCTACCATCTTTTTCAGAGCCTCTACTCCTATCTCCAGGTAGCTCCCCTGCCACCCGCTGTGACAGAGGCCTATTACCTCCTTCTCCCGGCTGTAGAGGTATATAGGCAGGCAGTCGGCGTACTGGGTAAAGATCACAACATCCCTTCTGGTCGTTATAAAACCATCGGTCTCTGGGTATGGGAGGTTTTCAATGGTTTCACCTATATCCGCTACATTGGCTGAGTGAACCTGGCTTCCATATACCAGTCTTCTTCCCTCCAGTCCAAACTTCTTCAGAAACTTCTTCTGATTTTCAAGCCTGTCTGGGGAGAGAAAGAGCTCCTCCTTTACATCCCCATAGTTCTTATCTGTAAATATGGTTCCCACTCCCAGTTCTTCAAACTCCTCTATAACAAGGTATTCTCCTCTATCCTTAAACATCCTGCCCTCTCCTCATCCTTAAAATCTATCACCAAATGGAAATCCACCTCTCCAGTTGTAAGTCCCACTCTAATTTTTATATAGAAAAAGACTGTATTAAACTACAGTCCTCTCTATAATAAATTTTATAATATTTCTCTTATCTTTTCCACCTTTTTCATCAGGGCATCGAACTCATCAAACTTCAGCGACTGAGGTCCGTCGGAAAAAGCTTCCTCTGGTCTGGGATGGATCTCCACCATGGCTCCGTCTGCTCCTGCCACTACCCCTGCAAGGGTTACCGGCTCCACAAGGGTTTTCTTTCCTGTTCCATGGCTGGCATCTATTATAATGGGCAGATGAGACAGCTCCTTTACCATAGGTATGGCGTTTATGTCCAGGGTATTCCTCGTCATGGTTTCAAAGGTTCTTATCCCCCTCTCACAGAATACCACCCTCATATTTCCAAAGGCCACTATATATTCAGCTGCCATGAGAAGGTCCTGTATAGTTGCCGACATCCCCCTCTTAAGAAGGATGGGCTTGTCCACCCTTCCCAGCTCCTTTAAAAGACTGAAGTTCTGCATATTTCTTGCTCCTACCTGAAGCATATCAGCATACTTGGCTACAAGATCGATATCACTTGCATCCATTACCTCTGTCACCACCAGAAGGCCGTACTTGTCCGCAGCCTCCCTCATATACTGAAGCCCCTGCTCTCCCAGTCCCTGGAAGTCATAGGGAGATGTTCTGGGTTTAAAGGCTCCACCTCTAAGGAAGTGCCCGCCGCTCCTCTTAACTGCTTCAGCTGTTTCCATTATCATCTCTCTGTTTTCGATGGAGCAAGGCCCTGCCATAACGGCAAAGTTTCCTCCCCCGATCTTCACATCTCCGAAATCTATTACTGTATCGTCATGCTTAAACTCACGGCTTACAAACTTATATGGAACCTCTATCTCATAGATCCCCTCTATATAATCAAGTTTTTCTAAGGTCTGTGTATCTACCCGGTCTTTATCTCCTATTATTCCCAGCTTACAGTTGGCACAATCTATCACCTCTACCACACCTAAGCCAAGAGCTTCTATCATGTCTCTAACTTTCCTAACTTCACTAGGTGCAGCTGTTTCCTTAAATTTTATATGCACCTCTACACCTCCCGAC
>CAYSGC010000149.1:4134-6929 GCA_964430145.1 uncultured Fusobacteriaceae bacterium
AAAAGGAGAAAACCCCTGAAGCATATGCTAAAGGGGAGCATAGTTTCAAGGGTTTTCAGCGAGAGTTTATGTTTCGTCAATTAGTTACATCGTTATTATAGAGAATTTAAATTCCATTTTAAACGTCAACTGTCGTAAACCAAACTCTTTTCAAATTTATTTTAAATTATCTGCTATCAGTGTCCCGCACTCTGCTATTCTTGTCTTCATACCACAGGCTGCACAGTTATCTCTGCAGTCTGGAGTAAGAGCCAGCTCCTCTGCCTTCTTTAGCTCTCTCAGAAGGAATTCCTTACTGAATCCTGTGTCCACTACATCCCAAGGTAGCTCCTCATCAAAACTTCTCTCTCCCAGATACTTCTTCTCATCCAGCCCAAGCTCCTCTATAGCCGATAACCACATCTCAGAAGTGTTTCTGTGGTCATCCAGCTTTGCTCCATTTCTGAAAGCCTTCTCCACAAGGTCCCCGGTTCTCTCATCTCCACGGGAAAGGAATCCTTCCAGGTAGGATGTATTCATCCTGTGGATCTTAAGTCCCAGGTGCCTCTTCCTGTCGAAGAGCTCTCTAAGAAGCTTGTGCTTTCTCTCCATCTCAGCAAAGTCCATCTGCTCAGCCCACTGGAATGGAGTATGAGGCTTAGGTACAAAGTTGGATACACTTACAGTTATCTGAAGCCTCTTGGAGATAGGTCTGCACAGATCCACAACCTTCTGAGCCAGGTCATATATCCCCGCTACATCCTCATCTGTCTCATATGGAAGTCCTATCATAAAGTAGAACTTCAGTGTATGCCATCCAGCCTTTACTGCTGCCTCTGCTGTATCCAGGATCTCCTTCTCATCCACACCCTTGTTTATTACATCTCTCATCCTCTGAGACCCGGCCTCTGGAGCAAAGGTAAATCCAGTCTTCTTTCCGCTGGTTATCTTCTCTGCTACCTCTACCGAGCTGGGGTTCATTCTAAGGGACGGTAGGGCAATTCCAAGGTTGTCCTTTCCGTACCTGCTCTGAAGGGTCTCCAAAAGTGGTCCTATCTTAGTGTAGTCGCTGCTGCTTAGAGATGAAAGGGATACCTCTGAGTATCCAGTTGCATCCAGGGTCTTCCCTATAAGGTCCAGGTTGTTTTCAAGGGTTCTCTCCCTTACAGGTCTGTAAACCATTCCCGCCTGGCAGAATCTGCATCCCCTTGTACATCCTCTCTGGATCTCCACAGCTGCTCTGTCGTGAACTATATTTATATATGGCACTATCTGCTTGTCGTAGTACTCTGCTTTATTCAGGTCCATTACAATGGCTCTCTTTATCTTCTTCTTCCCTCTGTGGATCTTAGGAATATATACTCCGTCCAGTCCGTCCAGGGCCATTAGTTTTTCCTCTCTACTCTTCCCTGCATTGGCTACCATACGTCTTGCGATCTCAGGCATTACATCCTCACCGTCACCTATTACGATGAAGTCCATAAACCTCTCCACTGGGGCAGGGTTCATCATACATGTTCCACCTGCCATTACAAGGGGATCCTCCTCAGTTCTGTCTGCACTGTGAAGTGGAATTCCAGCCAGATCTAGGGCATTCAGGGCATTGGTATAGCTCATCTCATAGGAGAAGGAAAAACCAAGCACATCAAATTTCTTTAATGGTGTCTTGCTCTCAATGGAAAATGCTGGAAGGTTGTTGGCTCTCATTACCTCTTCCATATCTGCCATGGGAGAGAATCCTCTTTCCAGGGAGAACCCCTCTACATTATTCATTATAGAGTAGAGGATCCTTATCCCTACATTGGACATCCCCACCTCATATATATCCGGGAAGTAAAGGCACATATTTGCCTTAAACTCCTTCTTGTGTATGCTGTTTACCTCATTACCCAGATACTGAGCAGGCTTTTCTACAGATAACAAATACTTCTTTATATCTACTGACATCTTATCTACCTCACTTAATTAACAATGGTCGTCTATATCCTGGAACCTCTTTAAATCCTTTGGGACATCCTTTCTGTGGTGAGCCCTTGAGAGCTTTGCCACCTTTGGATTTACCTCCTTGAGGAGATCATAGGATCTCTCAGGGTGCTCCTCCAGCCTCCTGTCTCCCACGATCACCTTCTTCATCCTCTTGAGAAGTCCAGCCCCCTCCTTTCCACAGTCGTGGAGGAGGGCAAGTTTTATATATTCCTTCTTGTAGCACAGCTTATCATCCTCTAGAAGCATCTTTAATACCTCTATGGAGTGTACCTTATCATAGTTACTCATCCCTATGAATATCTCATACTCCCTGGCACTTAGATACTTCCTTGCCAGTTCATCGTCTCTCTCATTGTAGACTCCGTATATATAGTTGAGTCCCTGCCTAATTCTGTCTATCATAGCTCTATCTCTCTTACTACAATACTCCCATATTTTTTTCTCAGCTTCTTTATATTCCTACCTCTGCTTCCGATGAACTCTCCCTTTTTCTTCCTGTCCACATAGAATATATAGACGTCTCCCATCCTTTCAGCTCTCACAAGGTTTTCCTCTACCACCTCTGGAGCTGCCTCTATGATGAGGTTATTCATCTCCTCTGTGAGAACTATCTCCTCCAGGGTAAGAAACTTCCCAGGAAGGGGTTCCATGGAATCTGTAAGAATGTAAGCAGACATTATCCTTACCTGCTTGGGCATGAAAGAGCTTCCTCTGAAGTAAAGTTTCCCGTCCCTATAGGACACCTCTACCCTTCTCACCCTCTCCTTGAGTTGCTTCCCCTTATAGTCTGTAAATCTGCTTACATCATAGGTTCCGCTGAGCTCCTCACA
>CAYSGC010000150.1:0-6913 GCA_964430145.1 uncultured Fusobacteriaceae bacterium
AAAAATACAAGGTTTATCTCTGAGTCTACTCTTAATTTAAATAACATAATCCTCCTCTAAAGCTCTTGATGTATTGATCTTATACTTCTTTATCTGTCTACTTAAGCTGAAGGTCCAAGGTGTTGGGGTAAAATCCCAGCTTCCTGTAAAAGGAGATAGCATCATCATTTTCATGGGCCACCCTTACTCCTATGGAGGTGCATCCTCTGCCCTTCATCCACTCTATCTGCTTATCTGAAAGGGCCTTTCCTACTCCAATCTCCCTGCTCTCTCTGGCCACATGGAGGGACTCCAGCTCTCCCCTTCCCTCTTTGATTTTGGAGATACAGTATCCAATGTATCTTCCATCTTTCTGGGCAACGGTTATCTTTATACCTTCTCTGTCTACACTTCTTAGATCTTTCATCCTTTCTTCAAAGGTAATGGAGGTGTAGAACTTCTTAAAGTGTCTAGATATCTCCTGATGGAAGATCTTGTTACTCTCCCAGAGCTCCTCTATTATCTCTACCTCTTCAGGGTCGATATCAATAATTTTATACATCCATCCTCCTCCTTATCTATGCTGTCTATTTCCTCAGGGTAGCTATGAGCCTCTTTGGTTCCCTGAAGTAGCTGAGAGCATCCAGGGGAGAGGTGCATACTATATCTGTTGCCATAAGGGCCTGAGTACAGATCCCCTCCCGGTAAAGGATTCCTATTCCCAGGGCAGATTCCTTTAACATGAGGATATCATTTCTTCCATTTCCCAGGGCTGCCACCCTTTTTCTGCCAAGGCTTGCTACATACTCTGCCTTGGCTCTGTCCTGTTCCTCTGGACCGATCTTATGTATGATACACGGAACTCCCTGCAGCTCCTTTTCCACAGACCCAAAGGTATCAGCTGTAATAACGTGGAGGGTTACCTCCTCAGCCAGCTCCCCTATGAGCTCAGCCACTCCCTCTATGAGTCTGCCATCTAAAGCTATGGTTCCATTGTAGTCTGAGACTATGTGGTCTATCTCCAGGGTTTCACCTCCTGGAATACTAATTTTCATTGAGAACGCCTCCTTATTTTTGAAAGAGTATATTCCTCTGGGAGAAATTTGTCAATGCTTATGAGGGAAGGAGATAAGATTAAACCTTCCTTATAAATGAGGGTTTAGAGGTTTTTTAGAAAAAAACTGTGCTATACTTACCTAAAAGAAGTTAAACAAGAGAATTAAAATAAAGTTTAAAGAGGTGGGGGAAGTATGAGGATTGCACTTGTAGGTTGCGGAGGAGTGGGAAGAGCCTTTCTGAAACTCTTGGGAAAGAAGGGAAGAGCATCCAAAAAGGAGGAATTAAGGTTAAAGGTAAACTATATTATCGATCAGGATGGCGGTATCCATAACCCAGAGGGAGTGGCTTGCAGGGATCTGTATGAATTTCTGGAGAGGGGCGGCAGGGTAGCCAACTATCCCGCAGGAGGAAGTAGCGATATTACCCTTGATACAGCTTTTTTACAAGGCGACCTGGATATGATGGTGGAGCTGACCCCTACCAACAAGGATACAGGGGAACCGGGACTTACCCACATAAGAAAAGCCCTGGACAGGGGGATCCATGTGGTTACTGGAAACAAGGGGCCTATCCTTCTGGCCTATAGGGAGCTAAATGAGCTGGCAGCCAGGAGAGGGGTTCAGCTGGGGATAGGGTGCACCACTGGGGGAGCCCTTCCCTCTATAAATGCCGGACTCATAGATATGGCCGGAGCGGAGATAGAGTCCATAGAGGGGATTCTCAATGGGAGCACCAACTTCATCTTAAAGGAGATGGAGGAGAGGGGTGTGGAGTATGGAGAAGCCCTAAAGAGAGCCCAGGAGCTGGGAATAGCTGAGACGGATCCCACCCTGGATGTAGAGGGGTGGGATACTGCCTCGAAGCTCCTCATCCTCACAAATGCTCTCATGGGAGGGAATGAAACCCTTGATGATATAGAAGTAGAGGGGATTGTAGATCTTACCCCTGAAGATATTGCGGCATCCAGGGAGGAGGGAAGTAGGTATAAGCTCATCGGTAGGTCTCAGGTCATAGAGGGAAGGATCCTAATGAGTGTAAAGGCAGAGAAGGTAGGGGCGGATCATACCCTTTACGGAGTAGAGGGTAAAAATAAAGCGGTGAGGTATACCTCCTCTACCCTGGGAGATCTCACAGTTATAGGAGGGGCATCGGGAACTATTCCGGCAGCAGCTTCCATCTACAGGGATATTGTGAATATAGCAAGGGGGTACAGATTTTCTCGGTAGTAAAAAAAGAAGCTCTAGAGGAGCTTCTTTTTTTATTTAAAACTATGTGAGGTAGTTTTGCAGAAAGAGTTTCAGTCAAGGGTATAGCTAACTAAAAAAAGCCCCTGTGAACCTGGGGCTTAATTAAATTATTTGAAGTGATGACTATGGGCAGCTGGGAAAGTGGCCATAGAAGTATTCAAGTTAATAGTCAGTCATTAAGTTTTCCTTGGAATATATCATTCATCCTTTCCATGACACTATAAAAAGTTACCATATCCTTCCATGAGATCCCGTTATCATTGATCTTTTTAAAAAATTTGATCCTTTCCTTGTCCACAGCTTTAAACATCTCCATCCCTGGAGAGGTTATCCTTATTATTTTTTTATTTCCGGTTTTTTCTCTTTCAATTAAGTTATTCTTTTCTAAGTTTTTAATGATATTCAGGATATACTTAGAGCTATAGGGAAGCTGTCTTGAAAGACTGTAGTAGGTAGTTTCTCCCAGCTTATTGAGACAGCTTAAAAGAAAGAACTCTGGAGTAGTAATATTAATCCCGTTGAAGTTAAATTGCTCAAAATACAGTGAAATATTCTTATAAAAAAGAACAGTTTCCCCAAATGTACACTTCCCTAATACAGTATCCCTAAATGGTTCTTTATCTTTAATTAATACCCGCACTTCTTTTTCCTCCGTGATTTAACTTTATATTAAATATCTCCTCACATTAAGTGTACCATATAAAATTAAAATGTTTTAATGACGAAGTGGAAAAAGTAGAAACAGTTAAGAGATTAGCCCTTACCCCTTTGAATCTCCTCTATGAGCTCCTCTGGGAAGCCCTCCTCTCTGAGGGAGGCTACTGTGGAAGCCACATCATATTCCACCTCTACAATCTCCGCCACCACATCGTCCTCCTCTAAAGTAAGGAGGGCATAGCTGGCATTGGGTCTTCCAAACTTAGGCTTTCCCACACTTCCGCAGTTTAGCATCATCTTATTGTTATAAAAGTCGACGTAGGGGATGTGGGTATGGGCAGCTATGAGGATATCCTCCTCAAGAGACAGAAGAGCTTCCATGGTATCTTCCTCCCCCTCTCTCAGGTACTCCCTGCAGCTTTTGAGGCCTCCATGAACCAGTTTTAACTTATTTCCCTCTATGGTAAGGGAGATGTCCCTTGGAAGGTTTTTTAAAAACCTTATATTTTCAGGGGTAAGGGTGTTGTAGGTCCACTCCTTGATCTCATTTCCCTTAAAATCTTCAAAGACGATATCCTTGTCGTTGTTGCCTATAATAGCTTCAATACCTTCACCTCTTATGATATCCACAACCTCATTGGGTCTGTTGAGATACCCCACAAGATCCCCCAGACAGTAGATCCTGTCCGCCTTGTTTTCACGGATGCTATTCAGGACAGCCTTTAACGCCTCCAGGTTGGAATGGATATCTGAAATAAATGCAATCTTCATCTTACTCTCCTTTAAAAAATTTCAATAGCCTCCTTAGAGGCTGGGTAAAAAGTGTGAAAAAAACAAAAAACCTGCCCCACAGGGCAGGCATTAGTAGACTATCTAGGAGTTACGTTAGAAGCCTGAGGACCCTTAGCACCTTCAGTGATCTCGAAAGTTACTTCCTCACCCTCCTCTAAAGTTTTAAATCCAGGCTTGTTGATCTCTGAGAAGTGTACGAATACATCAGTTCCATCCTCAGCAGTGATAAACCCAAATCCTTTTTCTCCGTTGAACCATTTAACTTTTCCATTTACCATTTCTTGACTCCCCCTATAAAATAATTACTTAAGCAAAAAATAAATTTCATAAACCCCAATAAAAGTTCTCTTCAATTCTTTTTACGCTTACATTAAATTCTACATCTAAAAATACCCTACGTCAATAGCATAAGAAGAATATTTGAGTAACTTAAGGTGGAAGGGGAGATTTTATCTTTATATATAGAGGGAGAGCACAGGATATATGGAGTCTCGCCTTATTTTTCTTTAAAGGGCGACTCCCCAAAAATTAGCTTAATTTAAGATAGAGTTTCATAATCATCCTTTTTTCTTGATAAATAACCTCCTTGCTGATAAAATGCACATATAATGTATTGAAAGGAGAGAAAGGTGAATAAGAGTACTTTGACTTTGGAGAGTAGAGGTGTCATGGGGATAGTAAATAAGAACCTTATGATAATAGCCACCCTCTTCTTTTCAGGAGCCTTTATAGCAGGAAAGTTTTCAGTGGCAGAGTTTCCAGTGTATTCTCTGACATTTTTTAGATTTTTAATAGCGGCAGTGGTATTGTTTTTTATACTTAGGATTAAAGGGGTGGATCTTACCCTTGAGAAAAAGGATATCCCCAGGGTAGTTCTTCTCTCACTTCTTGGAATGGTGGGGTATCACGTATTTTTCTTTACAGCACTTAAGCATACCAGCAGTGTGAATACCTCCCTTATAGCCGCCATGAATCCCATTGTGACCACAATAATGGCTTCTATATTCCTAAAGGAGAAGTTTCCAAGGAAGGCCATCGGGGGGATTCTCATATCCTTCACAGGGGTGGCCCTCATCGTTACCAACGGTTCCCTGGAAGTGATAAAAAATATGAGCTTCAATATAGGGGATATCTACATGCTCATGGCTATCCTCTCCTTCTCCATCTACTTCATCGTCCTTAAAGGGATAGTGGGAAGGGTGGACCCTATGAAGCTTACCTTCTATGTGTTTTTCTTCTGTGTAGTTATGCTGGTTCCCATGGTGATATATGAAAATCCTGTGGAGTACCTGCCAAGGACTACATCCAAGGGGTGGGGAAGCCTCATCTACATGTCTATCTTCGCTTCAGTGGTGGCTTATCTCATCCAGCAGATATCTGTAAAGAGGATAGGACCGGCGAAAACATCTCTCTATGTTAATCTGGTACCTCTGTTTTCCATGGTAATGGCCTACTTTATCCTGGGAGAGGTGATCACCCTGCCAAAAATATTTGCAGGAGCCATGATAATATCAGGGGTATTGATTACCTTAAAGAGCAAGAGCAGCTAGGCTAAAAGGTATAAAAACCTTTCATTTCCAGGGATTTTTCCCTTGGAATGGGAGGTTTTTTAATTTTTTTGACAGAAAGATGAAAGTACAGAAAGTGAGCAGATAAAAGGCATTCGGAAGAAATATGAATTTTAAATTACAAAAAAATTAATCTTTATAAATTTAAATTTAACGATATTTTCAGGCTTCTGCTATACAATGATCGTACAAAAAACTTTACGTACGTTTTTTGAATATTAATCAATAAAATTTGTTACAGGGGGAGATATATGATTACAAGTGTTTACAGTTTTTTCTCACTATTGGTACTCTTTATAACAGGGGTGCTCTACTGTGAAAAGAAGCTAAAGTTAAAAATTTTTAAGGTGATTCCGGGATTAACCTTCATCTACTTTGGGGGGATGATAGGTGCATCTATGCATGTATGGGAGCTTACTCCGCAGCTTTCTAGCTTTATAGGAAGTCTTAAGTACTACCTGCTGCCTATGATGCTGTTCCTGCTGCTCTTAAAAAATGATATCAGAGACGTATTTAAGCTGGGACCTAAATTAACCGGTTCCTTTCTTGCAGTAACATCGAGTATCCTAATTGGTTTTGTTATCGTGTTTGTGGCTCTTAAGTCTAGATTTGAGCCTGAAGCATGGCAGAGTTTCTCGATCCTTTCATCCTCTTGGGTAGGGGGATCTACCAACATGGCAGCTGCACAGCAGGGACTGGGAGTTAAGGATGGTTCCCAGGCACTTACCTATGCCTTCCTAATGGATAATATCTGTGCATCCTTCTGGCTGGTACTTCTTATCAGTTTTGCCCCAATGAGAAAAAAGTTTAACAAGTTCTCTGGAGCAAACAGTGAAGAGGTGGACAGAATAATTTCTCACATCCATACAAATGCAGCAGCTAATGAGGATAAGAGAGACTATGAGTTTATGGACTTTATGCTGACTCTGGGTCTTGGACTGGGAGTAGCTGGTATCGTTATGGTTCTTGGAAAACAGGTAGTTAACCCTGGAGGGCTTACAGAGGGAGATTTCCTCTATGGCCTTAGAACATTCTTCAGCGGATCGGGATGGGTAGTTATCCTGGCAACCCTTTTTGGAATCCTGGGAAGTACCACTCCTCTGAAGAAGATAAAGGGACCAGACCACATGGGAAGCGTACTGCTTTATATAGTTGTAGGTCTTATTGCAACAGCCACAGACTTCTCAACTATAGATATGGGACAGGCAGCAATCTACATCATAGCCGGATTCCTGGTACTGGCTTTCCACCTGATAGTACTTCTGGCTCTTGCAAAGATATTCAAGCTGGATCTCTACATCTGCGGAATAGCTTCCCAGGCAAATATCGGAGGATCGGTTTCAGCTCCAATCCTTGCTGGAACATATGACGAAGCTCTTATTCCTGCAGGCCTCATGATGGGAATATTCGGGTCAGCCATAGGAACGGTTACAGCTCTAATGCTTGCCAAGGTACTTATGATCTTTATTTAGAAATTAATCTATTAAAGGCTAAACTATAAAAAGGCACCCCTCAGGGGTGCCTTTTTATTTTCATAGAATGAAAATTATCTTTCCAGCTATAAAGTTTAATCGTTCATTAAACAAATTTTAATAAAGAAACTGTAGTTTT
>CAYSGC010000151.1:0-6909 GCA_964430145.1 uncultured Fusobacteriaceae bacterium
ACAGATAATCCCGAGAGAGGAAAGAAGCGTAATGTGGCATGGGACAACTATATTGTCCTTGCTAAGATACTGTCAAAGGAGATGGGGAGGTAATTTATGTCACTGCTAAGAGAAGCTATGAAATCTATATCATTTGATGAATTCATCGGAACTAAGTTTGAAAACTACTTTTCACTGAGAGAGATGAATAAAAAAAATATCCTGAGTCTATACGGAGAGCCTGGTGACCGTGCTTTCTATGTGTTGGACGGAAGGATTAAAACCTTCTCCTACTTTTCAGATGACAGGGAGTTTAACTGGGAGTTTGAGGAGGGGTCGTGGATGGCCCTTGAAACTGTAGTCTCAGATGGAGAGTATGACTTCGATATAGAGGCTCTTACAAATGCTCTGGTCCTCGAGGTGCCCCTTAAAAAGATTCTGGACGAGTACCCCAACCTTGATTTTTACAAGAAGGTAATGACTATTATGTCCGACTTTATTATCTTTCAGGCTACCAAGGCTTCCCTCATGATCAACTACAGCGGTGAGGAGCTCTTTATGAAGTATCTTGCCTGCAACGACTACTCCATCGAGGGTAAATCCATATGGGAGATTGCCTTTTCCCTTAATCTGAAGCTTAGAACCTTCCAGAGAGTCCTTAAGAAGTTAACCGACCTGGGAATAATTGAAAAGGAAGGTAAGAAGACCTTTGTTAAAGACATGGAAAAGTACGAGAAACACCTGAAAGAGTTGGAGATCTCAGAGGAGATTTAATTATAAAGTACTCAGTTCAATAGGCGAACTGAGTACTTTTTTATTCCACTTCCCAAAATCTTCCCCTAAACTCTTTCTTTTTTATCTGAAAGAATGTTACCTTGCCCCTTCTTCCTTCTATATTTTTACTGTGCAATAGAAAATAGGAGATGGCTCTTCATTAAAAAAGCAGAAAAGGACGCTCCATATACTAGAGAGGTTCATGTTAACAAGAACTACGCCCCCTTTAAACAGGAAATCAACTGGCACGTTTTTTGAGGTCCAAAGAAAAAAGGAAGCCAATTAGGCTTCCTTTTTATAATTACTTTATTAGCTCAAGCTCTACTGGAATGAACTCCTCAGTCTTCTCACCGTTCATTACCTTTACTGCCGCTTCCACACCCATAGCTCCGATCATCTTAGGCTGCTGTGCCACAGTTGCTCCAAGTCCTCCGCTCTTAACAGAAGCCACTGCATCAGCAGTTGCATCGAATCCAACTACAAGGATCTTCTTTCCGCTGTCCTCTATAGCTTTTAAAGCCCCTAGAGCCATCTCATCGTTGTGAGCAAATACTGCGTCGATCTCAGACTCTGCCTGAAGGATATTTTCCATTACAGTAAGTCCCTTAGCTCTGTCAAAGTCTGCTGCCTGCTTAGCTACTACATCTAGGTTCCCCTTAGCTACGTTGTTGAACCCCTTACCTCTGTCTCTTGCTGCAGTAGTTCCTGGAATCCCCTCTAACTCTACAACCTTAGCTCCCTTTCCAACCTTCTCAAGGATAAACTTTCCAGCCATCTCTCCACCAGCTACGTTATCTGAAGCTATGTGAGTTACAACCTTTCCTCTGCTTGCTCCTCTGTCTAGAGTAATTACAGGGATATTGTTTCTATTTGCCTGCATTACTGCTCTAGCTACTGCATCTGAATCTGTTGGGTTGATAAGAATTACATCTACTCCCTTTACCATAAGGTCCTCTACATTTGCCAGTTCCTTAGCAGGGTCGTTCTGTGAATCAAGGGCGATAAGCTCAATTCCAAGCTCTGCCGCCTTGTCCTCAGCCCCCTCCTTAAGGTTTACAAAGAACGGGTTGTTAAGTGTTGATACTACAAGTCCTACCTTCTTTCCCTCATCCTTCTTTCCAAAGAATGCAAAGGATGTAGTGATAACCATAAGTGCCATTAATGCTACTAAGATTTTTCTCATTTTTTTCCCCCTTAAGTTTATTTTTTAGACTTTCTGTCCATTAACACCGCTACTAATATTACAAGAGCCTTTATCATCATCTGGTAGTATGACGATACATTTAGTAGGTTAAGGGCATTTGATAATACCCCTATAATTAGAGCTCCTGTTATTGTTCCTGTAATTCTTCCCAGTCCACCAGCTAGACTTGTTCCTCCCAGTACTACCGCTGCAATGGCATCCAGTTCATAACCAGTTCCCGCTGTTGGCTGAGCTGAGAATAGTCTTGCTGTTACTATTATTCCTGAAAGTGCCGAAAGAACACCACTTATTGCATATACCTTTACCTTTACCTTATCTACATTTATACCAGAAAGTCTAGTTGCTTCCTCGTTTCCTCCCACAGCATATACATATCTACCAAACTTTGTGTGGTTCAGGATATAGTATGAGATCCCGTATACAGCCAGCATTATATAGATTGGTGTAGGGATTCCAATGATAGTACCTGCTCCTATTGTATCGAAGAGATATGTATTCTCCTCAAATCCTATGGAAATAGGCTTTCCATCGGTAAATACAAGGGTTGCTCCTCTTAAGAGGGTCATAGTTACAAGGGTAGTAATAAATGCCTGCAACTTTCCGAAACTTATAAACATTCCACTGGCCATTCCAAATATTGCCCCCAGTACAAGAGGCACCAGTATAGCTACAAAAGCGCTTGTTCCAGCTGCCAGAAGGCTGGCTGAGATAGCTCCGCACAGAGCCAGGATAGATCCCACTGAAAGGTCTATTCCTCCAGTAAGAATTACAAAGGTCATTCCAGCTGCAATTATTGCATTTATAGATGTCTGTCTCAGTACATTCAGTATGTTAGCAGCGGATAAGAACCTTGGATTTAAAAATGTTACCACTACCGAAAATATAATAAGCCCTATCAATGGTTTATTGTGAAGTAAATTTATCTTTTTCCTGTTTTCAGCCTTTACTGCAGCCGTATTACTCATTTGTTTCCTCCTTTATCCCTACAGCACATCTCATAATTTTTTCCTGATCTGCCTCACTTGCAGGGAACTCCCCTGTCACTTTATTTTCATGCATTACCATTATTCTGTCGCTTAATCCCAGTACCTCTGGCATCTCAGATGAAATCATGATAATACTTAACCCTTCCCTCTTTAGTTCATTGATAAGGTCGTAGATCTCCTTCTTGGCTCCTACATCCACTCCCCTTGTAGGTTCATCCAGGATAAGTATTTTAGGATCCGTCATCAGCGCCTTGGCAATGGCTACCTTTTGCTGGTTTCCACCACTGAGGTTCTTTATAATCTGAGCCATCCCCGGAGTCTTTATGTTAAACTTTCCGATATAGTTTTGAACCTCCGCCTCCTCCTGGCTTCCGTTTAACTTCTTTAACGAGTTTTCAAAGAGTCCCAGAGATGAGATAGACATATTTTCCTTTACTGAAAGACCCAGTACAAGTCCATCTCCCTTTCTGTCCTCAGATACATAGGCTATCCTGTTGGCAAGGCCCTCCTCTGGAGATTTTATCCTTACCTCCCTGCCTCCTACCTTTATGCTTCCAGATGTAGCTCTGTATGCTCCATAGATAGTCTTGGCTAGCTCAGTTCTTCCTGCTCCCATAAGTCCAGCCACCCCCAGGATCTCTCCCTCGTGAAGAGTAAAGCTTACCCCATCAACATGCTCTCCGATAAGATCCTTTACCTCTAGACTTACCTCTCCGGGCTCCACTACTACCCTTGGAAACTGATCCTCCAGCTTTCTACCTACCATGTTTTCAATGATGTGGTCCTCATCTATATCCTTTACCTCATTCTCACATATAAACTTTCCGTCTCTCATTATGGTTACATCGTCGCAGATCTCAAAGATCTCCTTCAGTCTGTGGGAGATATATGCAATACTCTTATCCTCAACCTTTAGCTCCCTTATTACCCTAAAAAGACTCTCTGCTTCCTCATCTGTAAGAGCGTCTGTAGGCTCATCCATCACAATTATCTTGGCATTCTGAGAAAGAGCCTTTGCTATCTCTATCATCTGCTGCTCTCCCACACTTAGATTTCCAACAAGCTCCCTTGCTGAGTGACCAACCCTCAGTTTATCCAGAATCTCATCTGCCTCAGCATACATCCCCTTCCAGTCTATTCTTCCAAACCTTGTTCTCTCTCTTCCAAGGAATATATTTTCCGCTATGGTCATGTGAGGTATAAGGTTCAGCTCCTGATGGATTATAGCTATTCCCGCCTCCTGGGATTCCTTAGGACCTGTAAACTCAACCCTTTCACCGTAGAGGGTCATCTCTCCCTCATCTCTTTTATATATACCTGTCATAACCTTCATCATAGTAGATTTTCCTGCTCCATTTTCTCCCAATAGAGCCATTACCCTACCCTTATACAGGTTGAGCTGCGCTCCGTCTAGAGCCCTTACTCCCGGAAATTCCTTTACTATTCCTGTAAGTCCTAGTACCTTTTCCTTCACTCCATCTACCTCCAGACTAAAATACAACACCTGATTTTAAGATTATATTTGCATAGGGAGTACACTCTCCCGTTCTTACCACTGCCTTTGATTCCCTTGTAATGGCCTTGAATCCTTCGTGAGATATACTTTCCACCACTACCTTACCGCATCTCTCCTCCAGCAACTTCATAAGCTCGGTATAGAGCTCAGGGCTTACCTCCTTCATCTCCTGGGCTACTACCACTTCCTCTACCTGCATCTCTGAAAGAACTACATCCAGAGTTCCCATAAATGTAGGTACATTTTTCTCCACAGCCAGGTCTATTCTCTTAGGCCCGTTTGGGATAGGAAGTCCTGCATCCCCAATACATATATGATCTGTATGTCCCAGTTTTGCAATCTCATATGAAAGTTCACTGTTTAATAATCTACCCTTTTTCATTATCTCCTACCTCCAAAATTTTCTACTTCCTCCAGTGTTGGAAGGGATGTCTGAGCACCTCTTCTTGTTACAGTTATAGCTCCTACCCTAGCAGCAAACTCCATAGCTTCCTCAAAGTTTTTCCCGTTAGCCAGAGCTGTGGCAAGGCCTCCTATAAATGAGTCTCCTGCTGCTGTAGTATCCACAGCATCCACCTTGTAAGCGTTTACTTTTTTTGTTTCATTCCCATCTATATACATAGCTCCCTTGGAACCAAGTGTTACCACAAGCTTCTCAACACCCTTGTCCATAAGTACCTTAGCTGCCTTCAACACATCTTCCTCATCCCTTACCTCCATTCCAGAGAGAAGCTCAAGCTCCGTCTCGTTGGGAATAAGGTAGTCCACATTGGCTATCATCTCATCTGAAAGCTCCTTTGCAGGTGCTGGATTAAGTATTGTAGTTTTTCCTAGATCTTTAGCCAGCTTAAGTGAAGCTTCCACAACATTTAGAGGAGTTTCCAGCTGATGCACCACTATATCGCTCTCCTCATACATCCTCCTGTGTCTTGCTAGGTCCGATTCATCTATCTCAAAGTTAGCTCCCGGTACCACGATGATAGAGTTGTGTGCACTGTCATCCACTACGATGCTTGCAATTCCAGTGGATACTCCCTCCACTTCCTCTATTCCATCTGTTTTAAGGCCGTCTCTCTTCATCCCCTCGATGAGAACCTCTCCAAAGGAATCTTTTCCAACTCTTCCGATCATAGAAACATCTGCTCCCAGTCTTGCCATGGCTACCGCCTGGTTGGCTCCCTTACCTCCTGGGATCTGTGAAAATGTCTTTCCCAGTACCGTCTCTCCTATCTTTGGAGTCTTGGATGTGTAGGTTACCAGATCCATATTTATACTTCCAACTACTAATATCTTCTTCATGCTTCCTCCTGTTTATCTCCCGCAAAATTTCTCAGAGCCCTTTTTTTCTATCTTCGGAGAGAGGATTATCCTCTTGACCTCATCCCCCTCTGTAAACTCTTCCTTACTCTCTATCCTCTCAAGAAGTATCTCAGCTGCCTTTACTCCCAGTGTCTTTACCTCTGTGGATACTGTGGTCAACTTTATCCCGAATACCTCCAAGAGTTCCACCTTGTCAAAGGATGCTATTGCTATATCCTCTGGGGTCTTATAACCTGCTTCTCCCATGGCTTTTATAAACCCAAGGGTCATCTGGTTGTTGCATATGAAGATCCCGGTGGGTCTGTCCTTCTTGGCAAGTATCTCCCTTCCTAGGAGGTAACCGGAGTTCATCTGGAAATCTCCCTCGTATATATTCTCTTCTTTTATCTCTATATTATTGTCCCTCAGGGCACTTTTATATCCCCTAAGTCTGTCCCTACCTGGTTTAGAGGTAAGGGGACCTGTTATTATTCCTATATTTTTATGGTGGGATTCGATGAGACTTAAAACCCCCTCATATGCTCCTCCGATATTGTCCATGAATACTCCGTCCAGCACCGAGTACTTTATGTCTCTATCCACAAGTACCGTGGGAACGCCCCTCTTCTTCAGCTTGTTTAGCTGCTGACCTCCCCCCTCGTAGGAGTCACCGGTTACAGATATAATTATCCCCTGTACCCTCTGCTCCAGTGCCATCTTTACAGCCTTTTCCTGCTTCTCCAGAGATTCATTGGTACTGAATAGTATTACTCCCAACCCCTTCTTATCCGCTTCCTGGGTAATCCCATCTACGATCTCTGAGAAGAATGGATTGGATATATCTGGTACAATTACAGCTATTATATTTGTCTCCTTCTTGGAGAGGTTTCTTCCCACTGCACTGGGGGTATATTCATACTCCTTTATTATCTTAAGGACCCTCTCCCTGGTTTCCTTCCTCACACTCTTCTCATCGTTGATGACTCTGGAAACAGTTGCTATGGATACCCCTGCCTTTTTGGCTATATCTGTCATCTTCATCTTTTCACCCTCAATTTGAAAACGTTTACATTTATTTTATAATATATTTTTACACTAATTTTTATGTGGTTGTCAAGTTTTTGTATAAAAAATACCATTAGTGTACACTC
>CAYSGC010000152.1:0-6878 GCA_964430145.1 uncultured Fusobacteriaceae bacterium
ATTTATCTAGTCTCTTCTTCTCATCTGTGGGAATAAGATTACGTCTCTGATAGATGGTGATCCAGTAAGAAGCATGATCAGTCTGTCGATTCCGATTCCTAATCCTCCTGCTGGTGGCATACCATACTCAAGAGCCTCTACATAATCGTCATCGATTACTGCATTTGCTTCCTCGTTTCCAGCTAGAGCTTCCTCTACCTGTGCCTCAAATCTACCTCTCTGGTCAGCTGGGTCATTCAGCTCAGAGAATGCATTTGCATACTCTCTTGCATCGATGAATAACTCAAATCTGTCTGTAAATCTTCCATCCTCTGCATTTCTCTTAGCCAGTGGAGAGATCTCTACTGGGTGTCCGTAGACGAATGTAGGCTGAACGATTCTCTCCTCACACTTCTGTTCGAAGAACTCATTAATTATGTGTCCTACCGACTTCATGTGCGGAGCTATCTCTACATTATGCTCCTTAGCAAGCTTCTTAGCCTCCTCTAGAGTTACATCTGCCCAGAAGTCCACTCCTGTAGCTTCCTTTACTGCATCTACCATATGTACTCTTGCAAAGTTCTCAAGCTTTAGTTCCTTCCCGTTGTACTCTACATTAGTTGTTCCAAGTACTTCCTTAGCAGAAGTAGTGATGATCTCCTCTGTAATATCCATCATGTCGTTGAAGTCAGCGTAAGCCTGGTAAAGCTCCATCATTGTGAACTCAGGGTTGTGTCTAGTTGAGATTCCCTCGTTTCTGAAGTTTCTGTTGATTTCATATACCTTATCAAATCCACCTACGATAAGCCTCTTCAGGTAAAGCTCTGGAGCTATTCTTAGGTATAATTCCATATCCAGTGTGTTGTGGTGAGTAATAAATGGTCTTGCTGATGCTCCACCTACGATTGGGTGCATCATTGGAGTTTCCACCTCTAGGAATCCCTTGCTGTTAAGAAGGTTTCTGATTACGTTGATGATCTTAGTTCTCTTGATGAATGTATCCTTTACCTCTCTGTTTACAACAAGGTCTAGGTATCTCTTTCTGTATCTGATCTCTACGTCTGTAAGCCCCTTGTGCTTGTCTGGTAGAGGTCTGATGTTCTTAGATAGGAATGTAAACTTTGTTCCTCTAAGAGTAAACTCTCCCTTACCAGTAACAAATACTGTTCCCTCTATTCCAACTATATCTCCGATACTTACCTTCTTAAGAATCTCAAATGCCTCATCTCCGATGGAATCCTTTCTTACATATATCTGAACTGTTCCACTCTCATCCTCTAGGTTAGCAAAAACTGCCTTTCCTGCAGTTCTGTAAGTCATGATCCTACCTGCAGTTACAAAAGTTTCCTCTGTTAGTGTATCTTCTTCTGATTTAGGAGCGTGTTTTAAGATGTCTCCAACCATGTGCTTTTTGTCGAATTTTCCACCGAAAGGCGCTACTCCTGCTTCCTTCAGTTCTTTTACCTTTTCCCACTTATCCATTATAATGTGGTCGTTTGCTACTCTGTCAAAGTACTTTTCCATTCCACTTCTCCTTTATCTATTCTTTTCTTAATCTTATTATATATATCATGGATTTTTTAGCCCAGCTCGTTTCCGGGTAATCTTTTACTATTTTTTGGAAGTATCTCAGGCTTTCCTCCCTATTCTCTCCCCTATAGTAACTCATTGCCACATAGTAGTCGGCTTCCAATCCCTTATATGAATCCTTAGTTGTTTCCTCTACCCTCAGAAGGTGTTCAACCGCCTTCTCATAATCGAAGAGGTTGTAGTAACTCATTCCAAGATCCAGCTCTACCCCCAGTTTCTCAGAGATCTCAGGATTTCTCCTCTTGGCTCTGTCAAAGAAGAGGATCGCCTCCTGGTAATTGTTTGATTCAAATCTTATCCTTCCAAGCTCTAACTCCCTCTCCACCTCTATGGTTTTAAGGAGCCTCTCCTTTTCTGCAACAAGGTCCCCTTGTCTGCTACTCTTCACCTTGGAAAGAGTTTTATCAAAAAGCTCTATCTCTCTGTTTTTCAGATAGATCCTGCATATCTTCTCATAGTCCTCAGCATAGGCCAGGTATCTCAGGGCTTCTCCCCTGTCTCCAGCCTCAGCGTAGTAGTCTCCTATGATCTGTGCTGTCTTCTTTGAGTGGGTCCTTCTGTACTCACCCTTTAAGAGCTCCAGGTCTCTGCCCTCTAGCTCTACGCCAGAGTGAAGGTAGGTAAGGAGCTTTTTTTCCAGGTCTCCTGTCTTCCTGTTCCTGTAGAGATAGTTTTTCCATGCTCTGCTTCCCATATCAAGGGTCTTCTCCTCCAAAAGGATGAGTTTTTCATCTTCAGCTGCTGTGAGCTTATATTCTCCCCTTATCCTTTGGATAGCTTCCCTGGCTTCTCCGGACTTTTTAAGATCTATATACAGCTCAGCCTCCATAAAATAGATATCCCTTATGGCAAAGGAATTTGGATAGGATAGTATAAATAATTCTTTCGCAGGTAAAAATACCTCTATATTCTTAGCACCGTAACTGTTCAATATTATATCATAGTTTTGTTCCTCAGTAAAATTATATTTATGTTTAGCCCGTACCTCTACCACCCTTTTGTTTCCTGATTTATCTTCTACCTCTATCAGATACTCTCCCTGGTAGTACGTTTCAAAAAATACCAGGTTTTCCTTGATAAAAGTCTCATTCTCCGACATATATGGATATTTAACAAGTCTTGCCTTTGTGGGATCTATTGAATTAATTCCTAGTATCTCCCCGGTATATACCTCATAGTAGTCACCGGTATAACTCTCTGGATACCTCCTCACAACAGCAGTGCCACCTCTATCTGACAGCTCCCTGTACAGTCCCCCTATATTTTCTTCATTTACAATAATATCCGGCTGCTCCAGAGGTTTTACCACATACTCCCCAGGCTCCTCTGCCTCTTTCTCTGCAGCTTCCTTCTCCCTCAGCCTATCCAGGCCCTCGCTTGTTTCCTTAGGCCTCTCCTCCATCCTCTTCCCGCTCATGGAGTAGGCCCTTTCCGGTGTGAGATTTATAAGTGAAGCATAGATCAGTCCAATTAAAAGTATAATTTTCTTCATTCAACCACCCTTACATAATAAAAATAGAGCAAGCTCCTTGCTCTATTATATCAGATTTTTATTCTTTTAAAGAAATTAATTCCTATACTTCCCTTATAACAAGCTTTATCTCATTTATTTTTTCCTGCTCCTCATAGATAGAGTAAAGAATCTCTACTCCCTTCTCATCCCTCTTGAGGTAGTCGGTCTTCAATATAAAGTTTTTTACAAGGTAAGGAGTCCTGTAGATAAATCTCGTGTCTTCATCCTCTTTGAAGATCTGGTTACTGGTTATAGAGCCCTTTCTCATCACCTGAACCCTGTCTTCCATAATAAATATCTTGGACTCCCCAAGTTCATTCTTGTAGGAATACTTGATCCCCTTCTCACTTACTTCCTTTGTGCACTGAACTCTTTCACTGCTCTTTTCTCCGTAGCTGTCTGCTGTCTCTACTACTAGCTCCATTCTTCCTCCTAGCTGTTATTCTCCGCCTAAAAGACCGCTTATAAATGAATCTACATCCTCATCGTACTCCTCTAAGCCGTCTATCTCAGCGTAAGCCTCATCCGATGCTGCGCTGTCCTCTCTGTCGTAGTACTCATCCTCTTCCCAGTCACCTATATCGGTAGTAGTTGCTCCGTTATACTCCATCTCCCAGTGCTCCATTACCTCCAGAGCCTCATCCTCATCCTCTATATGGGATAACTCCTCTTCATTTTCATCGTAGATAAAGGCATACCTTTCTCCGTCAAAGTCCTCTGCTATTATATATTCCTTTCCACCTGACATAAGGTCCCCTATCACATGGAGTTCATATTCCTCTTCAAATATCTCATGATAAAATGTTTCACCTACTGCATACATATCAGACACCTCTTCCTTTTAATTACTTATGATATTTACTGTTCCCCAAAATACTAAACCACCTATAGACCTGTTCTAAAAGAATCAATCTCATCAGCTGGTGAGGGAAAGTCATGTCTGAAAAGCTTAATCTTAAGCCCGATATCCTTCTTACTTCATCAGAGACACCATAGGATCCGCCAATAATAAAGTTTATGGTACTCATTCCTCTTACAGTGATCTTCTCTATCTCCTTAGCCATCTCTTCAGAGGAAAGTTTCTTACCACCTATATCCAAAAGAACGTTAAATCCCTTGTGTTTCTCTGCCATTTTTATTATCTCAGATGACTCTCTTTCTATAGAACGCTCTCTGTCGCTGTCATTACCATCTTCTTTTAGTTCAACAATTTTCACCTTAGCGTAAAGATTCATTCTCTTCAAAAATTCTTCCATACCAATCTTGATGTACTTCTCTTTTATCTTCCCTACGCATATAATGTTAATATTTACCACTACTGCTCCTTTATCCACCTCTTTACACTCTCTTTACAAGGAGAGCTATAGATTTCCTATCTTCTTTTAAATTTTTTTTCCAACTCCTCCAGGGGCAGCTTTACTATTATAGGCCTCCCGTGAGGGCAGGTATACTTACCTATATTGTGGAGTTTTTCTATGAGTATCTCCATCTCCCTGTGATTCAATGGTTCTCCTGCTTTTATAGAGTTTCTACAAGACATGGATATGAGTATCTTCTCCCTGAAATCTACTATACCAGTATCCTCTCTCAGCATCTCTATCATATACCTAAAGGTATTTTCTATACTTGTTCTGAAGTCAAATACCGGAGCACTTCTGAGAAGTACTTCTCTATCCCCAAAATCCTCTACCTCAAAGCCGAACTCATCTAGCAGCTCCCTGTGCTCATCTACAATCCTTTTTTCCTCATAGTCGAGACTAAACTTTAGAGGCACCAGCATGCTTTGCTTACCTATACTTTTGTTGTAGTGCTTTTCCTTTAATTCCTCGTAGAGGGTTCTCTCCTGAACTATATGTTGATCATAGATCTCCAGGGTACCGTCTCTTTCTACAAGTATGTATGAGTTATAAAACTGTCCTATTACTCTAAAATCCTTTTCCCTCTTCTTGAGAGGCTTCTCCAGAGGCGGAACAGTTCCCTCCCTCTCTACACTCTTTGGTTGCTCTGGGCTCTCCTCCCTGTAGATCTCCCTTCCTCCCTTGGGAAGTTCCTTCTCCTCTATAAGGGGGATCTCCTGGGTCTTTATCACCTCATCCTTAAAGGCTGGGGTGTAGGTAAAGGGTCTCCTCTCCTCCCTTACTTCAGGAGGACCTGGTTTTTCTGGAGTACTCTCTGCCTTCTCAGGCCTCTTTTCACCGGCCTCTTTGGGCTGAGATACCTCCCTTTGAATCTCCTCTGCTACCTCTTCTTTATCGACCTCCTCTGAGGCTGGCTTTTCTGACTCTCCCAGAAGATCTGCAAACTCCGAAAGGTCGATTGTAGTGGAGGTTTCCGTTGTGAGAACGGGAGATACTATCTCTTCGTCATCCTCCATTACCTCCTTTATCCTTTCAAGGACCTCCTCATAGATGGTGTTTCCCTCGGAAAACTTTACCACCTTCTTGGAAGGGTGAACGTTTACATCCACCTCGTGGGGGTCTATTTGCAGAAATATTATCACAAAGGGATAACGCCCCTTGGTGAGCTTTGTATAGTATCCGTCTATTACTGCTTTCTCCAGAAGAGTTGATTTTACATATCTTCCATTTACATATGTATAGATGTGATCTCTTGTAGCCCTTGTAAGTTCAAGATTTCCCAGATACCCCAGTGGAAACTCTACAAGATTTTTAAGAGTATTCTTATTAAAGAGCTCGAGGATAGTGTTCTGCATCCCCCTTCCGCTGGTCTTTATTACCTCTCTTCCGTCTAGGTAGAGGGTAAAGGCCACCTCTGGGCTCACAAGAGCTTCCTTTAACACTATCTCCTTAATCTTAGCATACTCTGTTCCCTTCTTTCGGAGAAACTTCAACCTGGCTGGGGTGTTAAAAAATAGTTCCCTTACCTCGATCTCCGTTCCCCTGTTCATACTTCTTTCCTTGTGGCTGGTCACCTTACCTCCAAGGACTGTGATGGAGTTTCCCCCCTCGTCCTCCTCCCTCTTTGAGGAAAGTTTAACCTTTGAAACTGAAGCTATAGAAGCCAGGGCTTCTCCTCGAAAACCATAGGTGTGAAGATTAAAGATGTCCTCCTTGGTAAAGATCTTGCTGGTAGCATGCCTTTCTATTGAAAGAAAGAGATCCTCCTGAGACATCCCCACACCGTTATCCGATATGATCACATCCCTCCCGCTATTCCTTACCTCTATCCTGATAGCAGTACTCCCAGCATCTAAAGAGTTCTCCAAAAGCTCCTTTATCATACTGGCAGGATTTTCTACCACTTCTCCTGCTGCTATTATATTGGATACCGTTTCATCAAGTATCTTTATCCTTCCCATAATGGCCCCCTTAAGTTGCAGAGACATCCTAACTGATTTTAGATACTCTACCAACATAACTAATTTATTAAAAAACTATAAAAAGGCAACTGAAATTCCGTTGCCTGTCTAAAATCAGTCTTCTTTTGCCAACTGATTATAGCAGATTTTTTTTCAATTTTCTACAGTATTTTTATAAAATACTCGAATAAATCTTCTTTATTTCATCTGAATTTTGGTCGTGTGATAACTTTCATTAGTCCAGTTTAAATCATTATTATTCTTTTATACCATAATACTTTAAATTACAAACCTTAAATTTAATACAACTCTTACCTGTCCCTCAGTTCATTATTAGTATTACTCTATTACTAGGTTGCTCTTTTATAGTTTTTTTGTAATAATAAAATGTGAATGAAAAAAATCAAGGGGTGAATAACTTGAGAAAAATACTACTTATTCTTCTATTTTCCACTGTCCTTTCACTTACCTTTGCAG
>CAYSGC010000153.1:0-6867 GCA_964430145.1 uncultured Fusobacteriaceae bacterium
TTGAAAGGAATAACAGGATCTATCCAACCTCCCTTCTTGAGTTTCTTCGTATGAATGCCAGGACCCTGGAGGAGGTTTTCAACTTCAATGAGCAGAGGTTCAGGGACAAGCTGGAAAACCTACCCTCTGAAAAGGAGTTTTATAAGATCTACTCGGATTCCTACTGTGATGTGATCATCATAAGAAAGAATTTCTTCTCCAGCCTCAACCCCTCATTTTTTTCCAGGGACGGGCTGATAATCAGATTCTGTGAGACTGGTCAGATAGGGTTTGAAAAGGATGCTACCCTCCTAAATGAGAAGGAGGCTCTCATATCCAGGGGAATCCCCCTGGGAGGCTACAAGGTCCTTACAAAGGAGATCTCCTATGTGACCCTCCATATCAAGGATGAGTTTTTCAAGGCATTTCAGATAGAGTTTCCCAGCTACGCCCTAAAGAAGCTTCCCTGGCGTCTGGATCTACCTACCCTTACCATGCTGGACAGCCTGGATACCTGTAGGAATCCCAAGATAATGCTCCTTAACTTTATAAGCGGGGTTATCCTGAGTCTTGTGGATGAGGAGAAGAGGCTGAACTTTCAGAGGGTTACAGACAGGAACCTAACCAAGGTTATAGAGTATATCGACCACAACCTGGAAAATAATATCACCGTTTCCCAGATACAGGGGGAGTTTGGACTAAACAAGAATATTCTTTCCAGCCTATTTAACACCAACTTCGATATGTCAGCTTCCAAATACATAATAAACAAGAAGCTGGAGAGGGCTTCAAGCTACCTTTTGGAGACGGACCTTTCCGTCACCGATGTAGCCTTTAAGTTCAACTTTTCCAGTGCCAGCAAGTTTTCCTCACACTTTAAAAAGAAGTATTCCCTGACCCCTCTTCAGTTTAAGAAGAAGTTCGAGGAGCTTGCAGGGAAGTAGGAAGATGTGGAAATACCAAGATGAGTTTACAACATAATTTTAAATAAAGGGAGAGATTCACATGATTAAAAAGTTACTTGTTACTATGCTAATGTTATTCACCATGGGAGTAAGCGCACTTGCTGAGCAGAGCAAGGAGATACTTCTGGCTACTACAACCAGTGTAAGAGATTCAGGGCTTATGGATTACCTTCTTCCAAAGTTTGAAAAGGAGAGCGGATACAAGGTAAACCTTATTGCTGTGGGAACTGGTAAAGCACTTCAGATGGGAAGAGACGGAGAAGCCGACCTTCTTCTTGTCCATGCGAAGGCATCTGAGATGAAGTTTATGAAGGAGGGACACGGAAAGGAGAGAAGGGAGCTGGCTCACAACTTCTTTGTACTTGTAGGTCCTAAAAACAATCAGAAGATGAGTTCTGTAAGGGAAGCTCTTACTACAATTGAAGGAGAAAACCTTGAATTCGTTTCAAGGGGAGATGACTCTGGTACCAACAAGAAGGAGCTGG
Source organism: uncultured Fusobacteriaceae bacterium (assembly GCA_964430145.1). Taxonomy (GTDB): domain Bacteria; phylum Fusobacteriota; class Fusobacteriia; order Fusobacteriales; family Fusobacteriaceae; genus Propionigenium. The sequence goes on from CAYSGC010000153.1 coordinate 1,430, forward strand.
CTCTTTGGAGGGAAAACAACATTACCCCTGAAGGTAAGTGGTATATCAGTTCTGGTAGCGGTATGGCTGCAACTCTTAAGATTGCCAATGAGCTAAATGCCTATACCCTTTCAGATATAGCTACATTCCTTAACCTGAAGAAGGATCTTGACCTTGAGATTAAGGTAGGTGAGGATTCCGAGCTTCTTAACCTCTACAGTGTTATAACTATAGATCCGGCTAAAAACCAGCATATAAATGCTGAGGGAGCTCACAAACTTATGGAGTGGTTTACTTCAGACAAAACAAAGAGTATAATTGGAGAGTATGGTAAGAAGGAATTTGGAATGCCTCTCTTTATTCCTGAAAAATAATTGTTTAAAGGACAGATACTATTATCTTGTCCCCATGGAGAGTGAAGTATAGTGGTAAAAGATCAGATTATAGGTAGTGTTAAAGCTATCAATATCAGCGATACAAAGGGAGTTGTGAAAAATCCCATTGAAAGAGGGTATTTCAAGGTGGATCACGGCCTTGAGGGGGATGCCCATGCTGGAAACTGGCACAGACAGGTGAGCCTTCTGGCTTCTGAGAGTGCTGATAAGGTAAGAGCTGCAGGTCTGGATATAACAGACGGAAGATTTGCTGAAAATATTACAACAGAGGGAATAGAGCTCTATACCCTCCCTGTAGGTACAAGGCTCCAGATAGGGGAAAGTGTACAGGAGGTAACTCAGATCGGTAAGGAGTGTCACACAGGATGTGCCATAAAGCAGACTGTGGGGGACTGTGTCATGCCAAGAGAGGGGATCTTCACCAAGGTTATAGTAGATGGATGGGTAGCTCCTGGAGATGAGATAAGAGTAGTAGATTAAAAAAAGGGAAAGCTTAAAGCTTTCCCTTTTTTATATCTCTTAGTGTGCCATGAGGCTGACTACAGACAGGATTCCTATTACCCACATGGTAGGCTTTATCTTCCTTCTGTCTCCGGCTATTGTTGTTATTATGATATATGAGATAAATCCAAAGCAAAGTCCTGTACTCATGCTGTATGTAAGGGGCATAAGTACAATGGTTATGAATGCAGGGATGGCTACCTCAAAATCATGGAAGTCTATGTCCTTGATATTTTTAAACATGTATACCCCTACCACTATAAGGGCAGGTGCTGTGGCAAAGGCAGGAACTATTCCTATTACAGGGGTAAAAAACATTGCTAGGAAGAATAGTCCTCCAGTTACCAGAGAGGCAAGTCCCGTTCTGGCTCCGCTGGAGATCCCAGATGCTGCCTCTATATAACACGTAGTTGTAGATGTTCCCAGAAGGGCTCCCACAGTTGTTGCTGCTGCATCTGCCTCTAGTAGCCTCCCTATCTTCTTTATCCTTCCCTTCTTATCTACCATATCAGCTTCTATGGCACAGGCCATTATAGTTCCGATGGATTCAAAGAGGTCCACAAACATAAGGGAGAATATAGGTCCTATGGAAGCCACCTGAAGGGCTCCCATTATATCAAGCTTAAAGGCTATAGGGGCAATGCTTGGAGGCATGGAGATAATACTCTCTGGAATATCCACAACTCCCACAAACATTCCAAGGGTTGTGGTGGCTAAGATCCCCACAAGCATAGATCCCTTTATCTTCTTTATCTCCAGTACTGTGATTATAAAGAGTCCTGTAAGCCCCAATACAATCTGTGTAGTCATAGGTCCAAGACCTATCATTGTAGCAGGGTTGGGTACCACCAGTCCCAGGTTCTGAAGCCCTATAAATGTAATAAAGAGCCCTATCCCTGCAGACATGGAAAGCCTAAGGGTTATAGGTATGGCATCTACCACCTTCTCCCTTACTCCCAGAAAGGCAAATATCAGAAATACCACTCCTGAAAGGAAGGTTACTCCAAGAGCCTGCTCCCAGGTAAGTCCCCTTCCTATTACAAGAGTATAGGTAAAGAAGGCATTTAGGCCCATTCCCGGGGCCATTGCAAAGGGAACATTTACCCAGAGAGCTGCAATAACCGTTCCTATAAATGAAGCCAGACAGGTTACCGTAATAAGAGCTCCCCTATCCATTCCAGTTGCCCCCAGTATGTTGGGATTTACAAAGATAATATATGCCATGGTAATAAAGGTAGTCATTCCCCCTATTACTTCCTTTTTTACATCGGTTCTATGTTCTTCCAGACTAAAGATATTTGTCATTTGTTTTCCTCTCTTCAACAGATTTAGAATCTGTATCTCCAATACAATATACCATCCCCAAAACAACTTAACTCTCTATGAGAAAGATCCCTATTGAATCCTTCCCTCTATTATCGCTTCGATCTCCTCTATTCCCTCTACCTTCTCTGTGAGGGCTATTCCCTTCTCCTTCAGTCCAAGGGTTTCAACTCCTCCCTTGAAGTTTCCAGCTGTGTACTCCTCTACTACTCCTTCCACAACATTGTCTATATTCTTAAGTACAGAGGTAACTACCTGCTCTGGTGCCAGGTACTTCTGGTCTGAATCTACACCTATTGCATAGAAGTTCTTCTCCTTGGCAGCTTCCATAACCCCCACACCAGTTCCGCCAGCTACATGACTTATCACATCTGCTCCTCCCTGGTTCATCATTACAGCTATCTCCTTACCCTTTACCGGATCTGAGAATGATCCTGCATAGTTTACAAGGACTTCTATATCGTTGTTTACCATCTTAGCTCCAGCTCTGTATCCGTCGATGTAAGTTGTAATAATAGGTATCTCCAGTCCTCCTACTATTCCCGTTACCCCGTTTTCAGATTTAAGGGCAGCACTTGCTCCAGCAAGAATTCCCCTCTGGTACTCATCAAATACAACTGATTTAACATTGGGAAGATCTACTACACCATCTATAATTACAAACTTAGTATCAGGGTAGTTTGCGGCAACCTCTGTTAGAGGATCTACAAAGTAGAATCCAACTGTAATAACAAGGTCATATCCCTCATCAGCAAAGCTCTGAAGATAGTCCTTCATTACAGCCACAGACTCAGGCTCCACATACTTTATGTCGATTCCCTGCTTCTCCTTGACCCTCTTTACTCCCTCATAGGCTGAATCGTTGAAGGATTTATCTCCAAGTCCCCCTACAGAAAATACAAGACCTATCTTTTCAGCAGCTTCCTGGGATGTCTTGTCCTTTCCACATCCTAAAAACGATAAAACAATCACCAATACTAATAACAACTTTTTCATATTTCCTCCTAGAAATTAAAATTACAAAAGCCCCATCTTGTATGACTCCATGAGTGCACAACAAAATGAGGCTGATCTAACACCTATCCTGAAAATACACCCATAATCAGAGGATTTTTGCTCCTCTGGTAGAGACTCCCCCTGCATATTAGAGGGATTATATGGGAACTATTCAATTATAAAAGCCCCACCTTGCATGACTCCATGAGTGCATCACAAAATGAGGCTGTCTAACACCTATCCTGAAGATACACCCATAATCAGAGGAACTTTGCTCCCCTGGTAGAGACTCCCCCTGCCATAGAGGGATTATATGGGATCTTTTAACCTTAATTTTGAACAAGTGTCATTATAGTTCTTTTTACCTGTTTTGTCAACAATTCTCTGGTATAGCCCCACCTCAAACACCCTATCTTTTAGAAGTAGCAGTTGTCTGGATCGGGGAAGAGTCTCCTTCCGTCCCAAAGACCTTTTATAACCTCCCTGTCCTCATCGTCCAGGAAGAAATCAAAGATCTCCTTGTTGGCGATTATCCTCTCCTCATGTATAGATTTAGGTATGACGATGATACCCCTATCCACTAAGAACTTCAGGGCTATATTGGCAACTGTTTTCTTGTGCTTTTCTGCTATCCTCTCCATCTCCTCATTCCCAAAGATCTTCCCTGCCTGCATGGGTGCATAGGCAGTGAGCTTTATCCCCTTTGATTCACAGTAGTTCTGCATATCATACTGGGGAAGTCCCACATGGATCTCCACCTGATTTATAGCCGGAACCACCTTGGCTGTCTCTAGAAGCTTCTCTATGTGATACATGGTAAAGTTGGATACCCCTATAGCCCTGATCTTTCCCTCATGGTATGCCTCCTCCATGGCCCTCCATGATTCCCTGGCCTTCTCCACTCCCTTGTGCCAGTGGATGAGGTAGAGATCCACATAGTCTGTATCCAGATTTTTCAGGGAAACTTCCAGGGCTTTCTTGGTGGAATTATACCCCTGGTCGGAGTTCCATAGCTTGGTGGTAATAAAGATCTCCTCCCTGGGAATTCCGCTGTCCCTTATGGCCCTTCCAACCTCCTCCTCATTTTTATATGCAGCTGCTGTATCTATATGTCTGTATCCCTCCCTCAGAGCAACTCTCACAGAGTTGTACACCTCTTCCCCCTTAGCTTTAAAGGTTCCCAGTCCCACAATTGGAATCTCCACACCGTTATTCAGCTTTACTCTTTCCATTACACTCCCCCCCTAATATAGTTTTCTTCTATATAAATCTAATCTCAAAAAATCATTATTGCAAGTTTAAACTTCCCTTAAAGGAGGAAGTTTAAAGGTAAAACTCTGGATACTTCTTAATAATGAAATTTTATTTTTTTTATTTTAAATAAAAAAAGGAAATTCTCCTATTCTGCCAATGTATATAGCATCCAATCCTTTTAATACTAGGTAAGATTAATTCATTCCCTAGGACAGGAAACTTTTCCCCCAGAAATGTAATCCTGTCAAAAAAAAGAAGCTGGCGCCTGCCAGCTTCTTTTTTATTAAGGAAATTCTAAATTTCCAAAGTATCATAATTCCTATTTTACTCTCCAAAGAGAGCGAGGCACTTTTGAGGAAAAATAATGATATTTATGATTGTATTTTTCAGTACTCAATCAAAGTTTTGCCTGAGTACCAATGAATACTTTAGGGTTCTAGGGAAACATAGTCGTTAAAATTAACTCCTTATTTCACACAAAATTCTAGGAGTCCACAATTGCCTTTTTAAGCGACTAAATATTTCTTATTCCTTTGTTGGACTCTCTACAGAGCCTAAAGTAGTAAACAGAACTAAGTACTTTTTATTGTGAAGCCTGACGACTGTGAACCCCATTTTTTTAATTCGTACAAATAACTTCTCAATCATAATTTGTGCAGATAAAGATATTAAATACTATATTTAATCTAAGTTGCTACTTAAGAAATAACTACTGAAAAATCTTAAAACCAAAATCTTTTTTAGCCACGAATTTACACGAATTTCTAAATAAAAGGACTTTAACCAATTGAGCAAAATTAAAAAGACCTCATTTGTGAAAATGCTTCCCACTTGTTTTACATTCTAATTTGTGTCATTAGTGGCAAATGTTTTGAATTTCACCTAAAGGTAGCAACTTAAGTTATTTAAATTATTTAAACCTATAATTCATTTTTACTTCTTCCCCTGGTAAGGAGATCATTCAGGTTATCATAGGATATCTCCACCATA
>CAYSGC010000154.1:0-6828 GCA_964430145.1 uncultured Fusobacteriaceae bacterium
CTCTACTCCTGCTTCTAGAACTTCTCCACATACTGTACATCTAAATTTCATTTCCCAACCTCCGAATTTTGTATTTTCAAGTTTGTATTTGTTACAACTTTGTATTTACAACAAGAGTATATCCCAGGGGATATCTTTTGTCAATATTTTTTATCCTTTAAAGAATAAATAGTTTGGTGTTCATACTATGTGTGGTTCTCTGCATATTAATCCTCACTTTAATGGTATATCAGCTTTTAAAGCCCTAGTCAATTGAATCTATCCAATTTAATTTTATAAAGTTTATATTCGATCATTTTTAAATCAAGATATGCCTTTTCTGTTTCCCGTCTCCTATAAGTTTTAGAAAATTTTTCAGATAAAAATAGCTCTTCCCTTATATTTTACTAATAAATCCCTTTACTTCTATTTAAGATATAAAAAGAAAAAAGAGGGGCGCCTCCCCTCCCCTTCACACCTGAGTTTACACCACTTCTTTTTGAGCCCGTCATTACTGAGCTGAATAATGGTTTTATTTTCATGAACTATTTTCCTTAACTGGATAATATTGTATTATATAATATTATCCAGGTCTCTTTCACGACATTTGTCATTTTTTTTTGGAATCGATTTTTGTTACTATTATGAGACGTATTTTTTAAAAATTCAACGCAAGTTTACTTATGAAAACTTTAATACGATTAATAGACGGAGGTGTCAAATTTTGAAGAAATTTACTACTATTTGTTCCCTGTTACTTCTTTCTTCTACCTATGCCTCAGCTCAGGAGATTTCTGTGGGAATAATCGTCCCATCTGAGGAAGATTTCCAGAGGGAGCTGCTGGAATCCAAGGAGGAGCTGAAGGAGGTTCTCGGGGATAACTATGAGATCAAGCCTGTTATAAGGGAGTATTCCAACCTAGAGGAGCTTGAGGAAGCCTATAGAGACCTCTCTAAAAACAATGAAGTCATCCTTTCATTGGATCCTGTTTCCTCTAAGTATCTTAAGGAAACAGGAGAAGATAAGGTTCTTACTCCATTTACCGAAGCTGGCAGTGTAGTGCTTGAGGGAGGAAAAAGCTTTAAAAAGATATACCCCTTTAGAACTCTGACACTACTTACAACAAGGGAGGTCAGTTCCCAGGCTATAGTTGAAAACCTAGAGAGGGACCTGAATATCGATGTGACCGTCTCCTATATCGAGGAGATGAGTCCCCTTACCACAGATGCCATCCTTCTATACAACCCTTCCAGAAGGGATGAGGAGAAGGTTTCTACATTTATAAGGGATAATCTGGATCAGGGAAGGCCTACCTTTGCTGTTATGTCCAAAGATTATGTAGAGGGAGGAGCCCTCGCAGGGATAGTTTCAGGGGAGTCCTCTAGCAGACTTCTGAGAGAATCTGTCCTTGAACTGGAGCAGGAGCTTTCTGGAGAGGCCTATCCTGTAGATGAAGACTATGAGAGAAAGGTAAGGGAATCCCAGCTTCTCTTCAACCTGTCTACCTCTAAGAGGTTGGGAGTTTATCCCTCTAGGGATATATTGGACAGGGTAGTTTTTGTAGGGTCATACCTCCAGGGAAGCGATGATCTAAACTTCCAGAAGGCAATCAATATCGCCCTGGATAACAACCTCACCCTGAGATCTCAGTCCTACTCACTGGATGCCTTTTCATTCAATCCAAAGAGAGCTCGTGCCAACAACAGACCCAATGTAGATGCCTTTGGTAACTATACAAACCAAAATGATGTATATACCAAATACTCTCCAGTAGAGGCTGAAAATACCCTCAGGGGAGGAGTTAGGGTAAAGCAGAGCATCTTCAACGACGATATCTGGAAGGAAATTGAAGTTCAGGAGAAAGCTTATGAGGCTGAAAAGGAGAACTACAGAAGAGATGAGTCCAACACAATCTTCAATGCTGGGGCAAGATACCTCAATGTATTAAGTGCTCAGGCTTCACTAAATATAAAAAATTATAACCTGGACCTCACAAGGGAGTTCCTCGAGATAGCTAAAAACAGAAAGGATGTAGGTATCTCAGATGCCTCAGATGTATTCAGACTGGAGAGTTTATATGCTCAGTCCCTTACAGAGGTAAGATCCGATACTGGAAAGCTGGAAAACTCCCAGAGAGCTCTTAATCAGACCTTAAATCTACCACTGGAATCCAAGTTTGAGTATTCACCTATGAACCTGGAAAATGAGGCCTTCCTTACTTCCAATGAGGGGTTCCTGGATATCCTGGAAAACCCTGTGAAACTGAGAGAGTTTACGGAATTCTTTATAGGTGCTTCCAAGGAAAGTATCCCTGAGATAAAGAGTATTGATTTCTTAATCGCAGGTAAAGAAAGAGAGTACAAGACAGCAGCAAGAAGAAGATACACTCCTTCCATGGCACTGGAAGCTCAGGCAGCATGGGATATGGCTGATCCTTGGGGAGAAAACGACCAGGGAAAGGGTAAGGAGGACTACTGGCAGCTTGGTGTAGGGTTTGAACTCCCTCTATACAAGGGTGGAGACATTACCTATGAAAAGAACCAGATCTCATCTGAGTTAAAAGCCCTTGAAAGCAATAAGGAAGCCATCACAGAGGATTTCGGAAGAGTTATCGCAGGAAAGATTACAGATCTATCCGTTGGCTATGAAGCTATCCAAAATGCCCAGAGATCAACTGCTGCTTCAGAAAAGAACTTAGAGCTTGTAAGGGATAACTATGCCAAGGGTACAGTTTCCATCACAAACCTGCTAGATGCCCAAAACGATGCTGTCAACTCTAGGGAGCAGGAAGTTATTGCCACCTATAATTTCCTCATCACTCTCCTTGATCTAGAGAGAACAGTGGGATCATATTATTTTGCCCAGGACAATACATTTAAAGCATCTATCGACAATAAAATTCACCAGATAAACTCTAGAGGAGGAAACATCAATGAAAACTAAAGTTACCATACTTTCTCTTGTAATCCTTACCCTTACCTTCATGGGTTGTGGAAAGGAAGAGACCGAAGAAAAGGAAGTTTTAAGAAACGTAGTCTATACAAGTGTGTCTGAAAGCACCTCCACTGTGGAAAAAACATTCTCAGGAACTGTTAAGGGAGCCACTGAAGCCAATATCTCCTTCAGAGTTCCTGGAAACCTAATGACCAAGTATGTAGGTCTGGGAGCAGCAGTAAGACAGGGTGAAGTCATCGCAGCCCTTGATCCCCAGGACTATCAGATAAACTATGCTGAAGCTAAGGCTACCCTTGCTGAAGCCCAGGCTGATGTTACAAGAACTGCAGCTGACTTCAGAAGATACAGGGAGCTTTTCCTAAATGACAACGCTTCTAAAGCTGAGTATGACAACTCTAAAGCAGCTTACCAGGCTGCCCTTGCCAGATTGGATGCATCCAGGGAAAGAGTTAGTTTTGCTGAACTGCAGCTTTCCTATACAAAACTTGTAGCTCCATTTAGCGGTACTATCACTGTGGAGATGGCCGATGAGAGTGAAAACCTGGGGGCTGGTTCTCCAGTATTTACCCTTGTAAGAGAGGAGTCTCCAGAGGTTCAGATCTTCCTTCCAGAGGACTTTACAAACCAGGTTAAAGTTGGTGAACCAGTGGTTATCACTGTAAGTGCCCTTGGAGGAGAGAGCTTCTCTGGTGTAGTTAAGGAGATTGGTAGTGGAATTACAGGAATTGGAAATACCTTCCCTGCAAAGATATCTATCACCGATGCTTCCACAAATATCAAGACTGGTATGACTGCCCAGGTGTCCCTAGGACTTACCAATCCAAACGCCGGAAGACTTCTTATCCCTCTAAGTGCTGTTACCGAGGATGGAAGCGGAAACAGGTTTGTCTATGTTATCTCCTCTGTGGAAGATAGAGAAGCTGTTTTAGCCAAGAGAGAGGTTAAGCTTGGAACTCTTATTGGCAGAGAGATAGAGATCATCTCAGGCTTAGAGAGTGGAGATAGAGTGGTTACTGCAGGAGTTAACTACGTCTATGACGGTCAAAAAGTTAAGGTCTCTACACAAAATTAAGGGGTGATCCATAGATGAATATTACCGGAATTGCAATAAAAAGGAAGGTTGTTACCTATACAATCTTCTTGATTCTTATCATTTCAGGGGTCTCTTCCTACTTCAGCATGGAGAAGGCAGAGGATCCGGGATTTGAGATTAAGACAGCCACTATTACCACACTATGGCCTGGTGCCAGCACTGCTCAGATGGATGAGCTTGTGAGCGACAAGATAGAAAAGATAGTTCAGGATATAGAGGAGCTTGACTGGATCGAATCTAAAAACAGACCAGGTCTCTCCACTGTATATGTAAACCTTGTTCCCAGCCTGGACAGACCCCTTCAGGATATATGGGATGAACTCAGAAGAAAGATAGGGGACAATGGCCCCAAGGATCTTCCAAAGGGGGTAATCGGTCCCCTTATAAACGATGAGTTTGGTGATGTCTTTGGTACTCTAATAACAGTTACTGGTCACGATTACTCATATAAGGAGCTCTACGACATTGCCGATGAGATGAGGGATGAGCTACTAAAGATCGAGCACGTTGGAAAGATCAAGATCTACGGAAAGCAGAAGGAACACATCTTTATCGATTTTGATAACGCAAAGCTCTCAGCTATGAATGTGTCCCCTGCAGCTCTTGCAAGGATCGTCCAGACTACAAATATCGTAGCTCCAGGAGGAGATCTTCTAGAGGGGGAGGACAGATTTGTTCTGGAAACTACTGGAGATTTCAAGAGTGTAGAGGATATTAAAAATACTGTAATAAAACTCCCAGGACAGGAGGGGAGCATCTACCTTAAGGACATAGCTACCATCACAAGAGGGTATGTGGAGCCTGCTTCATATATCTCAAGATACAATGGAGAGAAGTCTGTGGTTCTTGCCCTTTCCCTTAAATCTGGAAAAAATAATATACTTCTAGGTCAGGAAGCTGAAAAGATGATGGGGGACTTTATGGAAAAGTATCCCATTGGAGTGAACTTTGATTTCCTGGCATACCAGCCTGGAATAGTTAGCGACAAGATAAACTCCTTTGTAAGTAATCTTGTTCAGGCCATTGTTACTATTATTGCTGTAATGGTTCTTGCTCTGGGACTGAGAACTGGAGTAATTGTATCTACCCTTATTCCTGTGGTGGCGTGTATTACATTTCTTATCCTCAAGAGCCTGAATATGGGGCTGGACCAGATGTCCCTTGCTGGACTTATCATAGCCCTGGGAATGCTGGTGGATAACTCCATCGTTATGTCGGAGAGCATAATGGTTATGATGGAGCAGGGTAAGAGCCGTATGGATGCCTGCCTGGATTCAGCCAATGAGCTGAGGGGGCCGCTTCTTGTTGCTTCCCTTATTATCGTAGCTGCATTCTCACCTATCTTCTTGGCTGAGGAATCTATTGGTGAATATACAGCTCCTATCGGTATAGTTGTAGCTATCTGTCTTCTTTCATCTTGGATGATAGCCAACACTCTGATTCCCCTTCTGTGTCATGATTTCCTTCATGTAGAGGAGCAGGAAGCAGACTACTCTGGTAAGTGGTACAACATGTATAAGGGTATACTTGTTAAGCTCCTTAAGTTTAAGAAGATGACAGCTCTTGGGGCACTGGGTATCTTCATGGCAGGTATCTTCCTCTTTAAATTTATACCAGTTAAGTTCATGCCAGATTCAGATAAGCCTATAATGTTCTCTGAGATCAGGTTGCCAGTGGGAACTGCCATCGAGACAACTGAAGCTGTTATCGAGGACCTGGATAACTACATCCAAAACAACCTCCAGGTTCCAGACAATGAGATCGGAGTTGGATTATTTAAGAACATTGTTTCTGGAGGTACTGCAAAGGCCTATGAGAAACCTGGAATCCTTAGCTGGGGAGCATTTATCGGCGGGGGAGCTCCTAGATACTTCCTGCCATACTCTCCAGAAGCACCGGCACCTGAGTATGCCTATGTACTCTATAACCTAACCGATTATAAGCTGGTTCCAGAGTATGCTGAGCAGGTGGATAACTATATTAAGAGTAAGTATCCAAATGCTGATATTATCAGCCGTCCTTTAAGTAGTGGACCTACAGCTTCAAAGGATATCCAGTACAGAATCAGAGGTAAAAATCTAGAAGATCTCTACACTAAGATAGAGATTATCAAGGAAAAATTAAGAACAGTTCCTGGAGCTATAAATGTTTCAGACAACTGGAATATTAAGACAAAAAAGGTTACCGTTAGAATAAACCAGGAAAGAGTAAAGAAATCTGGCCTTACCAATGCTGAAGTAGCTGGCTCTCTAAAGGGAATCCTTTCAGGAATAGCTGTTACAGACTACAGAGAGGGAGACGACATCATCCCTATAGTCTTCCGTACTGAGTCGGATTTCAGAAACCGTATCGACAGATTAGATACCACTATGGTCTACTCCAACGACGGTCAGACTGCTGTTCCCCTCAGACAGATAGCTGATATCGAGGTAGCTTTCGAGCCTGGATTCATCTATAGATGGGACAGGGAATACACAATTATTGCCCAGTCGGATGTAAGGCGTGGATATACTGCAAATACCATCAATAGAGAGATGATCCCGTGGCTGGATGAAAAGATGGATGAGTGGGGGAATGGATACGACTACATCCTTGGGGGAGAAGCTGAGCAGGGAGATAAAGCGAGTACTGCAGTAGGGGAGAAGCTGCCCATTGCAGGTATGCTGGTTATCCTTCTTCTGATAGTTCAGTTCAACTCTCTGAAGAAGCCTCTTATAATCCTCCTGACTATTCCCCTTGGAATACTGGGAGTATCTGCAGGACTTCTTCTGAACAGGATGAACTTTGGATTTATGCCTCT
>CAYSGC010000155.1:0-6738 GCA_964430145.1 uncultured Fusobacteriaceae bacterium
CCGGAGCAGAGGTTTATGCTGCTACACTTACAGACAGGTTTGTAAAAAAGGGGCACAAGGTATACATCGTATCGGATACACTTACCAAAAAAACCTTGGGAGAATACCACAAGCTGGAGTTCAATAAGAGAAATATTCCAGGAAGAGTAAAGCAGGTAAAATTTTTAGTGGACTTTATCAGAAGGAATGATATTCAGATAGCCCACGCCCACTCCAGAGCATCTGCATGGAGTACAGCCATCGCCTGCAGGATTACAGGTATCCCACTGGTTACTACAGTTCACGGGAGACAGCCGGTACATGCCAGCAGGAAGATTTTTAAGGGGTTTGGAGATTACTCCTTTGCTGTATGTGAGAATATAATGAACCACCTGGTTGAGGACCTTGGAGTCGAGGAGGATAGGATCGAGGTCCTTAGAAATGGTATCGATATCACCACATATATCGAGTCTCCCCTTCCTGAAAATGAGAGAAAGATTATCTCTATTATTGGAAGGCTTTCAGGACCAAAGGGTGATGTGGCATACAACCTGCTGAACAACTGTCTTGACCTGGATAAGTACAGGGTACGTATTATCGGGGGGAAGGATATTCCTGAAAAGTTTAAGAAGTTCCAGGACAAAGTGGAGTTCATGGGGTATGTTGCAGATGTTCCAGCTAAGATAGAGGAATCCGATCTTGTTATCGGAGCTGGAAGGGTAGCTGTAGAGGGGATCCTCTCTGGAAGGCCTGTAATTGCCATTGGAGAGGCTAAGTCCATAGGTCTTGTAGACAGAAACAAGCTTTCCGATGCACTGGCTACAAACTTTGGGGATATCGGATTAAATCTAGAGGATGGCTTTGACTGGAGTGCAGTTGCTGAGGATGTAGAGGAAGCCCTTGATATGACAAGTGATGAACTCCATGAGATCAGACAGAGGGTTAAATCGGAGTTTGACCTGAAAAATATAGTGAGAAAGCTGGAGATCGCCTATCAGAAGCAGATTGTTTTAAAGAGACAGTCCGACATACCAATCCTCATGTATCACAGGGTAGTTCCCGATGAAAGCCTGGGGGGAGTTCACGGTACCTATGTTACCACAGCCCAGTTTGATGACCACATGAAGATCCTCAAGGAGAAGGGATATGAAGTTATCACCTTCAGGGACTATGCAAAAAACAAGTTTAAGCAGCGTTTTGATAAAAATAAAAAACAGGTAATGATTACCTTTGACGACGGATATGAGGATAACTATACCTACGCCTTCCCTATCCTTAAAAAATATGGTTTCAGAGCCGTTATCTACCTTGTTTCCCACCTCACATACAACAAGTGGGATGTAGACAATATCCACAACCCAGAGAGGGAGTTCTACATGATGAACAGGGGACAGATAAAGGAGATGCAGGAGTACGGAATAGAGTTTGGGGGACACACTAAAACCCACGTGAAGCTCTCTAGAGTGGAACCAGAGGAAGCCAGAACTGAGATAATTGAATCCACTGAGATACTGGAAGAACTTCTCGGGGAAAAGATGCTCTCCTTTGCTTATCCTTACGGGGATCTCAATGACAGGGTTAAACAGATTGTAGAGGAAGCCGGCTATAAGTTTGGAGTGGCTACCGACTCTGGTTCAGTGTGCTTTTCCGACGACCTCTTCCAGATAAGAAGGATTGGAATCTTTCCAAATATCACAAATTTAGGATTCAAGAGAAAGATTAAAGGAAACTATAACTTCATCAAGGTTAGAAGAGAGGAAAAGTTAAAAAAATAACAAAATTAGCAGGCTTTTAGCCTGCTTTTGTTTATTTAACAAAAATAAACAAATACTTTATTAATTTTTTTTAATCATTTTTAAATAGAGATTTTTTAAAGCTACAGTAATTTATTATTAAATATATTTCTTAGAAAAATTTAATTTTAAACACTTTTAAAAATTATTTTTTTTTGCTCGCTAAATAAACAAATAGTTGCTTTTAACAATTATTCATTTTTAAAGCTATTCTTTACTGAATCAATTAAGTATTAATCAGTTTTTTTTACTTTATGTAAAGTATTCGTTTGTATTTTTTTTCTTAAATAATGATTAAAGTGGTGACAAAAATTTAATATCTTGTTTTTTTTTGAGAATTTTATGATAAAATTAACTTAGTATTATTTAGATGAGGTGGTTTTAATGCAAGTAAAAAAGGAATCGGTATACAATAACATTTACAATTCTGCTTTAAATGAATTCTGGGTAAATGGGTATGACAAGGCTACTATGAGAAATATTGCTAAAAATGCAAATATTACCCTTGGAAACATCTATCGTTATTTTCCCAACAAGGCTTCACTTTTTGAGGAGATTGTGGGATCTACCTACTACAACTTTCTGTCATTTATAGAGGATCACAAGAACACGATCCTAAGCATTCATCAGGATGACAGAAATGCATATGTTTCAAACCTACTAAACAACTATTTAGCTCTGGACAGAAAAAAGGTTTCTATCCTTTTAAATGGTAGTGCTGGTACTAAATTTGAAAACTTTGAGAAGAAGAACATCGAGCTTCTTGCAGCTTTCTCAGCTGATGTGGCAGAGTTAATGGAGGAAAAGGAGGGAATCGTCATCGTAGACCCTGAGATCCATTTCTTCATTGCTGAAACTATGTTCTCTTCCATCAAGAGAATGACCCTTCTCTTCAACGATGAGAAAAAGATAAAAACTTATATTGAGAAACTTTTTGTGGGTTACCACGCTGAGCTTCTTAAGAGACTTGGATATAGAAAGTAAAAAAGAGCTGACTTCGGTCAGCTCTTTTCCTATATTTTTTCCAGATAGAGTAGGGTTTCCAGAAGAAAATCCTTTCCCCTGCTTTCTCCACCATGGCTTCTCTCTATCTTTTGCAGTAGATCCATGATGTATATTATATCCTCCCTTACATCCCCTCTTTCCACTCCCCTATAGAGTTCCTCTATCTCCATCCTGTGCTCCATCCTTATGGTGTTTTCCACATCTGTAGAGTTAGTTTCCATAGGTGATACATTATAACTCTTAGCTATCTCAACTACCCTTTTTATCCTCTCATTCATAGGCTCTCCCCCTAGATATTATAGATGACCTTCTCGTTTTTCCTCATGTCCGGTGTCACCTTTATAAGCTGGGATATCCTCTTTATCTCATCGGCTATTCCTAACTTAACCTCATCTCCCTCTATGGAAATTCCCATAGTCTCAGCTACCTTTATCATCTTTACATCTATATTTTCTATATCAAAGGCTGGTGATGAGAATCCGTCCCTTCTCATTCTGGATTTTTCATTTACCCTGATATTGGAAAAGGCCATATTAGCCAGGTAGTTTGCATAGGTTATCTGCTCCCTTATCTCAAAGGAGTTTTCTCCCTTTATAAATCTTTCCAGGTGATCCGAGAGAAGCTTTATAGCATGAAATGCACAGGCATCACTAACATTGTTCGCCCCCACAGATACCACTGCCTCCACTGAATGGGTCAGGGAATCTATACCCACAGCTGCCATGGCATTTCTCGGAAGATCCCTTATAAGTTCCGAATCTATTATTACCATAAAGGGGTTTATACTCCTGCTGAGCTTAATCTTATGATCTCCGTAGTTATATACACCATTGTCATCATTTATCCAGGAATTGATAACTACACTGGCAAAGGGAACCTCACCATTTGTATAGCACCTCACCTGGTTATCCTCCAGATAGCATTTAAGGGACATAGCTATTCCCCTAGCACACATGGTGGTATCTCGCCCGCCAAATGACAGGATTAGGTCACACTCATTTTCCAAAACTGCATCTATCCCCTTCTCTATCATGTCCAGATCAGCTTTTATATTTGTCTTGGAAAAGATGAAGTAGTCTATCCCATGTTTTTCCAGTTCCGACTTCAGTATCCCTATGCTCTTTCTTTTTGAGAGGGTTTCCGATATCACAATTAATACCTTCTTAAACCCATGCTTTTTTAGTTCCTTTACCCCTTCTCCCAGAGCTCCTGAACCAATTAAACTTATAGGTAAATCCTTCTTATCAATCATACCAGCCACCTCTTTTCTGTAGTCTAATATCTTATCTCAAAGCCGGAAAACCCCTCTGCCTCCAGGGTCTTCTCCTGTATCTTCCCTACCTTTATAAACATGTTACCCCTCAAAAGATATTTTCTCAGGTTTTCAATCCTCGCTTCTTCTCCCTGAACCATCACTTCTACACTTCCGTCGGAAAGGTTACGGACCCATCCCCTGAGCCCATACTTATTGGCAATGCTGTATGTGAAATATCTGAACCCTACTCCCTGAACCCTTCCTGTGACTATCCAGTTATGTGTATACATCCTCTCTACTCTTCCTCCATCATTCCCTCTAAAATATCGTCCTCGGAAACAAGAATTTCATCTCTTTTCAATACCTTCATAATAGTCAGAAGTACCAGACTTCCTCCTATTATTACATTAGCTCTTTTCTCGTGTAATCCTTTTATTTTTTTCCTCTCCTCTAAATTCACAGAGAGAAATAATTTCAGGTTTTCAAGGATCTGCTCCCTTGTGAGAAGGTAGTGGTGCACCCTTTCACTGTCATATTTTTTCATCTTTTCAGCAACGCTTACATGGGTTGTCACAGTTCCGGCTACCCCTGTAAGGACAAACTCCTCCTCTGAGAAGTTTCTTATCTCTCCTATTACCTCCTCTATCCAGAGGTTTGCTGCCTCTATCCCATCCTCGGTGTAACTGTCACCATGGAAAAACTTCTCGGTCACCCTCACGGCTCCCACATCGAAGCTCTTCATAAACTCTATGCTGTCTCTGTCTCCCTTTACTACCTCTGTGCTTCCTCCCCCTATGTCTATAAGAACCACTTTATCCTCTATGCCCTCTATGGCTCCGCTGAAGCTCAGCTTGGCTTCCCTGTCTCCACTGATACACTCTATGATCAATCCGGTTTCCCTCTTTACAAGGTCTATAAACTCATCCCTGTTGGCTGAGTCCCTTGTGGCAGAGGTAGCATATACCAGAACCTCTGTTGCCCCGTAGTTCCTTAACTTTTCCCTGTAACCCTTCAGTACCTCAACCGTTCTTTCTATGGCCTCTGGAAGAAGGTAGCCATTTTTGTCCACATCCTCCCCCAGCCTGCATATCTCCAGATACTTCTCATACTTTCTGATAATACCTCTGCTCTCTCCCATTCTCTCAACCTCAGCTGTAAAGAGCCTGCAGGAGTTTGTTCCCAGGTCGATAACTCCCCTTATATACCTGTCCTCTATAGATGCATTTATCTCCTTTATGAGGGGCTCTGGGACATCCTCTATTACATTTACTCCCAGTCCCTCGGGAAGAACAAACCTTATCCTTCCTCCCACATTCTTCTTATCCTTTCTCATGAGCTCTATGAGCCTGTTCTCCTCCATCTTCAGAGGCTTGCAGTCGATATCATATTTCTCAAAGATCTCTCTTCCCTTATCGAGATACTCCCTGTCTATATATCCCAGCCTCTCAGATATCATCATCTCAAAGATTATTCCCTTGGCGACTCCCTCACCGTGGGAGTAACCCCTGTAGTTGGTGGCTGTTTCAAGGGCGTGGCCCCAGGTGTGCCCCAGGTTCAGAAGGGCTCTCTGTCCCTCCTCCCTTTCATCTGCTTCCACTATCTCCTTCTTCACAAGACACGACCTCTTGATTACCTCGGTCATCACCTGGCTGTCCAGGGATCTTACCCCCTCTGCATTGGCCTCCAGATACTCATAGTATCCGTTATCCCTCAGGAAGGAGTGCTTTATTACCTCTCCCATTCCCGCCTTGATCTCCTTCACCGGCAGGGTATGTAAAAATTCGGTATCCACAAGGACAAGTTTAGGCTGATGGAAGGTTCCGATAAGATTTTTAGCCTTACTGTGGTTTACTGCCACCTTCCCTCCTACGCTGGCATCAACCTGAGCCAGGAGGGATGTAGGCACCTGAATAAAGTCTATCCCCCTCATATATGTTGAGGCTATATATCCTCCAAGGTCACAGATCACTCCCCCTCCCAGGGTTATTATTAGGGACTTCCTGTCGAAGTCATTTTCCAGCATATAGTCGTATATTCCAAAGGCACTCTCTATATTTTTGTGCTCCTCACCGTCATTCACCTCAAAGTAGAAAACTTCCTTCCCTGCCATCTCCAGTATATCCAGAAGCTTTTCCGAGTAGAGGGCACCCACTGTGGTATTTGAGAGAACCATTATCCTGTGATATCCCTCAATATAATCGGTTATCCTCCCCAGAGTATCTCCACCTATTAAAATATCATAGGACTTATCCTTTAAATCTACCAGTATTCTTTCCATGCTTCACCCCTATAATGAATTTTTTCTAATTATACATTAATTTCTACCATTAAAAAACCCTACAAAATATTTTATGGGAGTATCTCCTGGTTACCTTCACCTCTCTCTTCCTGCAGATTGAAGGAAATTTCTTCCCTCCATTAAAAGAAGAGGCTTAAAGCCTCTTCATAAGTCTACTCCCTTCCCATAAACTCCCTGATCTTTTCCAGTATGCTCTCATTGTCAAGTCCGTACTCCCTGAACAGCTCCTCGGGTTTACCAGACTGTCCGAAACGGTCCTCCACCCCGATCATCTTTATGGGCACCCCTGTTTCAGCCAGAGCCTCGCATACGGCGCTTCCTAATCCCCCGCTCACTTGGTGCTCCTCCAGGGTAACAATTCTTCCAGTCTTGGCTGCACACTTTTTCAGCATATGCTTGTCTATGGG
>CAYSGC010000156.1:0-6703 GCA_964430145.1 uncultured Fusobacteriaceae bacterium
GCTGCAAGTACAAAACCAGTACGGGAACTCCATTCACTTCTGTTTTTACTCATGACAAATCACCTCTTCTGTTCTTCTATTGGTTGTATTAACTATGGGTAGTGAAAATAGTTAATATTTTTGATAATTTTAAATACATAAAATTCGTTTAGTTTACAAAGTCAATAAAAATAAACTTTATAAAAATAAAATTCAATTAATAACCATTGTTAACTTTAATTAAACTTTAGAAGAGGATACTACAAATTTGATATAAATGTAACCGTAAAAAAGTATATAGTTTTTTTTAGTTCGGTTATAACGAACAAATTATTATGGAACTAACCTATTTTATTTCTTTAAAATAAATATATATATAATAAAAAAACCGAACATATTTTTTAAAATATTGGAGGGTAATAACTTTAAAAAAATCCTGAAAAATTGTTATAAAAGTCTAGTATAAGATGACAAAGCATAAAAAAAAGACCCCCACCCTAGGTGAAGAGGTCTCTCTGATTTTAGTGACAGTGCCCCTCGATGTGAACGTGTCCGTGCTCCAGCTCCTCCTGAGTAGCCTCTCTCACATCGGCTACCTTAAGGTCAAAGGTGATAGTCTTTCCTGCAAATGGGTGATTACCATCAGCAACTACAGTATCCTCCTTTATCTCGATGATAGTCAGAGGGATTACACCTTCGTCGGTCTCAGCCTGGAAATCAAGCCCCTCATAGATATCCTCGAACTCATCAAAGTCAGACTTTGCCATCTCGTAGATAAGCTCCTCAGAGTAATCTCCATACCCCTCCTCTGGAGTAAGGGTAAACTTAGTTTCATATCCCTTTGTCTTTCCTTCAAGAATCTCTTCTACCTTTGGAATGAAATCTCCCATTCCGTGGATATATGCAAAATCTCCAACTTCTTTTGTATCCTCAAGGATCTCTCCCTTTTCATCTGTAAGAACAAAGTTCAGAAATACAACTTTACCTTCTTCAATTTTCATCTTTTACTTCCTCCTTTTAGGCATTTACTAATTCCTATTAATAGTAGCATATCCTGGATTATTTTCATATTTAAATTTGCCCCAGGGACAACTATAGGTATTTACCTTCCCTCTCTGTGAATCCTTTATTTTTTAACCTCTTTTGTGGGGAGGGAGGTGAGATGTTTTATTATAGCGGGTATTTGTAGTATAATAGAAGAAAGCACCCCGAAGGTGGAGCTCTACTTTTCAAAGAGAGAGGCAAGGCAGAGGTTTAAAGGAGGCAAGTATGAAGGCAGCATTTTTTGATATCGACGGGACTATATACAGAGACTCCCTTCTAAAGGAACACTTTAAAAAGCTTATAAAGTATGAACTGTTTAATATACAGGAGTATGAGAACAGGGTAAAGGAGTCCTTTAAAAAGTGGGATGAGAGAATGGGAGACTATGACATGTATCTCATGGGAATGGCGGAAACCTATGTAGATGCCATCAGGGGACTTTCTTTAAAGTACAATGACTTTGTGGCGGACCAGGTAATGGAGCTCAAGGGCAGCAGGGTATATACCTATACAAGAGACAGAATAAAGTGGCACAAGGAGCAGGGACATAAGGTGATCTTTATCTCTGGGAGTCCGGATTTCCTTGTATCCAGAATGGCGGAGAAGTGGGAAGCGGACGATTTCTGTGGCTCCAAGTACCATGTGGAGGAGGGAAAGTTTTCTGGAGAGATCTCTCCAATGTGGGATTCGGCAAATAAGATGAAGGCCATAAATAAGTTTGTGGAGAAGTACGATTTGGATCTAGATGGATCCTATGCCTATGGAGATACCATGGGAGACCTGAGTATGATGAAGCTGGTGGGGCATCCTACAGCTATAAATCCATCCAAGGAGCTTATAGAGGTCCTTAGAGAGGATGAAAGCCTCAGGGATAAGGTTGACATCATAATAGAGAGAAAGGATGTTATCTATAAGGTGGATCCAACTGTGGAAGTGCTTTAGGGTAGATAAAATATAAAAAGTATAGAAGAGTTTAAAATAGAAGATCTAGCAAAGAAAAGGAGCTGTCGTATATTACAACAGCTCCTTTTTTATATCTGTGTATTAATTTCTCCCCTCAGATAACCCTAGGTTATCCCTTATCATATTCATAGGGAAGTTTTTGTAGAGATTTCCCCTGGTCAATGGAGTGGTATTGTTCCAGGTCTATGAGGTACACTAATTGCGGGATGATGTGCTCTGATAAGGGGAGGGACGATAATTGGTGTAGTGCTATACCAGAAGAAGAGCATGCAAAACTTTGGAGAGACTTTTCTAACTGTATAACATAGAGTATAACAGCCGCCTCAAGAAGTCCGCCACAAAAAGACAGAGTTCGCTGTGATAGGAGTTTAGGGGTGGGGAAGAGTGTAAAAAAGTGAGTTGGAAGTGGTATATATGATGTTTTAATTATATTTTACATCAATTTGCGATCACTTTCATTAATAAAAGAACACAAATCGCACTAGAGAAACACAAAAAACTTAAAAAACTCAAGTTTTCTTTAGAGTATGAAATTCAAGGGCTAGAGAAGTTTTTAGTATACTGCGGTTTAATTTTTTAAGAAAACGGTGTTGACACATTGTTCACTTTGTCATATAATTCACTCAAGTTCAGTAACAGAACGAAAATTATTGATTTCAAGACAAAATAAACAATTACAACTCGAGAGGTTTTTTGAGGGTTTAAGAGAGAACACTAAATAGAACAGTTCTGCTTGCACACATAAGACTTTTTTGGTGGTACTTAAATTTTAAGGATGGTGGATTAAGTGAAAAAAACAAAATTTGATTGGTTGGTAATAGGTCTGGCATTGTTCTCAATGTTCTTTGGAGCAGGAAATCTGATATTTCCTCCAAGTATAGGTCTGGCTATGGGAGAAAACTGGATTACTTCAGCTATGGGATTTGCTCTTACAGGGATTGGATTACCGGTACTGGGAGTCCTTACTATGAATAAGGTCGGTAACTTTGAAAACTTTGCAGGGGGAGTATCTAAGATATTCTTTACTATGTACTCTCTTCTACTTATGGCATCTGTGGTATTTACAAATACTCCAAGAACAGCAGCAACAGCTTATGAACTTGGATTACTTCCAAACCTTGGAGGGTTCCACATAAGCCCTGTAATCATATCGATAATATTCTTTGGTGTGACACTGTATATGTCTATCAACCCTTCTAAGGCTATAGACAGAGTTGGTAAGATCCTGACTCCTACAATAGTAACGATAGTACTTGCTATGATATACCTAGGAGCTACAAATAAGATAGCTTCTCCAGGAACACCGCATATAGCGGACAATGCTTTTGGATTTGGATTCTCTCAGGGGTATCAGACGATGGACGGAATAATGGCAGGACTATTCAGTATGGTTATCCTGGCGGAGTTAACTGTAAGAGGGTATAAGAAGCAGGAGGAGAGAGCTTCTATCATCAAGAGAGCTAGTATCGTTACAGGAGTTGGACTATCAACTATCTACCTTGGTCTTTTCTACCTGGGAGCAACTGGAAACCAGCACTTCCCGGCAGATATCTCAAGAGCAGCTCTTGTTGCTAACTTTGTAACGCTGTTCCTTGGAAAGTACGGAAACCTTATCTTCGGAATCTGTGTAATAGCAGCTTGTCTATCAACTGCAATAGCTCTAACAATGGTTGTATCTGAGTTCTTCTCAAAGACATACAAGATGGACTATAAGAAGGTGGCTGTAGTATCGTGTGCCCTGTCGGCATTCATGGCGAACTTCGGAGTGGATAAGATAGTAATAATCGCTGAGCCGATTCTTGGAATTCTTTATCCAATAACAATAGTTCTTATCTTCCTAGGAATCCTTGGAATTGATGTACAGGCTGTAAGACGTAGCTGCGTAACTGTAGCTGGAATCCTAGCTTTACTTCAGATCATTGTTGATGGTACAGATATAGCTGTAATGGAAGCAATCTATAGAAGCATTCCACTTTCATCACAGGGATTTGTATGGGTAGTACCTACAGTAGCAATTGGTGTAGTGACTCACATTATGACAAGAAAGCAGGCAGTACTTGCAAGTGCATAGAGAACAATAGATGGAACCCCTTCGGGGGTTCTTTTTTTATTTGATTATTCATTTCTTTTGTCACCCAAAAGAAACGAATCAAAGAAAATGTGCCCCTCTTTAATAATTCTCGTAGGACGGTATTGTTAATAATCGACCTTGGTAAGCTACAATCTCTATTTTAAGAAATACAACGTATTGTATGGCGGTCGATAAACTTAATTTGTGTGACGGTCTGGTTAACCTTTGAGTACAAGAGTGAATCGACTACTACGGACATTTCTAAAAAACTAAGTCGTGAAAATTAAAGGTGTGTAACTAATAAATAATGATCAGTAAACTGTAACTATTTTGTTATAGTTAGTTGGCCGCAGATAGCCGTTGGGCCTCACAGTGGACTTCTACTTCGACTCGTAAGGCAGGATAGGTTCCATCTGGAGCCTTTAAAAAGAGTCGGAAACTTTGGAAGCGCTGAAAAGGCATCTATCGTAGGTCTTGAACTTTGGGCACCTTTTTTTCAAGAGAAAGGTGTAGAGAGTGATACTTTAGTTGGTATTATATGTCTGGTTTTCTACTTAATCCTGATTTTAAAACATAAATAATTAAAGCTGAAGTGCTTTAATATTATGGAGAGAACCTTAAACTTTTATTCCGAAAAAAGAGAAGGAAAAGTTAAGTTGAACAAATCAACCTATAAAAGTATACTTTGTACAAGAATTAATGAGGGAGGGATTTGTTATGAGTAGCGAGGCACTTAATATGAAGGGGGCTGAAAAAAGCAGGGTAAGCGGCTGGGAATTTTTTCAGAGCCTGGGTAAAACATTTATGCTTCCAGTGGCACTTCTTGCAGCAATGGGGATACTGCTGGGGATAGGAGCTGCATTTACTGGAGGAACCACTATAGATATGTTTCCATTTTTAGGAAACCCGGCACTACAATTTATATTTAACTTTATGATCAAGGTGAGTCTGGTTGCCTTTATATTTTTACCGCTGATGTTCGCTGTGGCTATACCTCTGGGTATGGCAAGGGAGAACAAGGAGATAGCGGCCTTTGCAGGACTAATCGGATATATATCCCTTCAGCTGGGAGTGAACTTCCACCTTACAGCCAGAGGGATAATGGACGTAACCGATACAAAGATGATAATGGGGATTGAGAGTATAGACACCGGGGCTCTGGGTGGGCTTATAGTAGGTATAATGGTTTACTTTATCCATGAAAAGTTCCAGTATATAGAACTGCCAGATGCCTTCTCCTTCTTTGGAGGAACGAGGTTTGTGGCAATAGCGACTGTAGTGGTTATGTCGGCGGTAGGGCTTACAGTACCTCTTATCTGGCCATACTTTGCAGCAGGAATTGGAGCGGTAGGAGCCGGGATACAGAGGGCTGGCATCTTCGGACCATTCCTATTTGGAGCAGGGGAGAGGCTACTCCTGCCATTTGGACTTCACCACATCCTGGTGGCTACAATAAGGTTTACTGAGGCAGGAGGGCAGATAGTTACGAGCAGCGGGGAAACCGTCTCTGGAGCACTGAATATCTTCTACAATCAGTTTGCCCAGGGGCCGTCTTACGTGTCACCTGAATATACAAGATTTCTTTCCCAGGGGAAGATGCCGACCTTTATCTTTGGTCTGAGCGGAGCGGCAATGGCTATGTACAGATCGGCTTTTGCTGAAAACAGAAACAAGGTCAAGGGACTTCTTATATCGGCAGTGGTTGCAGCAGCAGTAGGCGGAATAACTGAGCCAATCGAGTTTATATTCCTCTTTATTGCACCGGCACTCTACCTCTTCCATACGGTGATGACTGGTCTTGGGTTTATGGTAATGGGGCTTCTGGGAGTGGCCATCGGTAATACCGATGGAAATATCATAGACTTCCTTGTGTTTGGAGTTCTACAGGGGATGTGGACAAAGTGGTATCTTGTGATTCCTGTAGGGGCAATGTGGTTTGGGATATACTACACGGTATTTAAATGGTATATAGAGAAGTATAATATCCTTACTCCTGGAAGGGATAACTCGGAGCAGGCAAGTAACGCTGTGGACAGCGGAGATATGGAAGGGTATACAGCTAAGATAATGCTGGAAGCCCTGGGAGGAAAGGAAAATATAGTAACACTGGATAACTGTATCACAAGATTAAGACTTGTAGTGAAGGATGCCAATGTAATAGATGTAGAGGCAGTGAAGTCAGCTGGTGCTGTAAATGTGGTGAAGCTCAGCGACACCAACGTTCAGGTAATTATTGGTACCAAGGTACAGGTAATGAAGAAGCAGATGCAGAAGCTCATTTAGATATGTGTTCCTTTCTTGTCTTGACACAAGAAAGGAACCAAAGAAGGTCAAGTCTTTCATCAATTGTCTTTCGGAGCAGAACAAAGTTCTCATTTCTTTTAAGGTGCCTAGCGGGTCCTGAAGAAGGTAGACGAAATGAAGTAGAAAGGGGCAGTGAGGTCAGACGACTGATTGCAGACAGCTATGAAATACAAAAGAGAAATATTATAGATATGCTTTTAAGAGGTAAGTGGCAGGAAGTAGTGGAGGAATAAATGAATTTTGATAAGGTAGTAGATAGAAGGGGTACCTACTGTACCCAGTGGGATTATATAGAGGACAGGTTTGGAGAGGGAAGTGGTGACCTTACCCCCTTCACTATTT
>CAYSGC010000157.1:0-6679 GCA_964430145.1 uncultured Fusobacteriaceae bacterium
AACATAAACATTCTCTTCATACTTCATCTCCTTTTAATTAACGATACCTCTCCATTCATCTTATGCATCTATTATATCTCACATTCCCAGAAGAAGCTGTTGTATTTGCAACACTTTTAATCTTTTCTCTATTTAAGTAAAAAAAGAGAACCCCAAAGGGCTCTCCCACTCTTTAATTATTTTCCAAAGTGAATAGCGTTGAATCTGTTGATCTCTGCCTTAACTTCCTCAGCAGTATCCATATCCATCACTCTCTCAACAAGAGCTTCACATTCCTTCTTATCTAGAGACATGATGTTCTTCTTGATTCTAGGTACTGATATTGCTGACATTGAGAAGTTGTCCAGTCCCATACCAAATAGTAGAGCTGTTGCCATCTCATCCCCTGCAAACTCTCCACACATAGAGATAGGGATTCCTCCCTCGTGAGCACCATCTATTGAAAGCTTTATAGCTGCAAGTACTCCAGGGTTGTATGTATCATAAAGGTTTGAAATATTTTCATTTCCTCTGTCTACTGCTAGAGTATACTGAGTCAGGTCGTTAGTTCCTATTGAGAAGAAGTCAACTTCCTTGGCAAATGACCTTGCTCTCATAGCTACAGCTGGAGTCTCTACCATGATTCCAAACTGGATATCCTCATCAAAAGCTACTCCTGCTGCTCTTAGCTCTGCCTTACACTCCTCAAGGATCTCTCTAGCCTTTCTAACTTCCTCAACTGAAATTATCATAGGAAGCATGATCTTGATCTGTCCATAGTTAGAAGCTCTAAGTAGTGCTCTAAACTGTGTCTTAAGGATCTCAGGTCTGTCAAGACAAACTCTAAGAGCTCTCCATCCTAGGAACGGGTTCTCCTCCTCTGGAAGCTCCATGTATGATAGTGCCTTATCTCCACCGATATCCATAGTTCTTATTGTTACAGGCTTTCCTTCAAGGGATTCAGCAACTGACTTATAAGCTTCAAACTGCTCATCCTCAGTTGGGAATCTGTCGTTGTTCATGAAAAGGAATTCAGTTCTGTATAGCCCTATTCCCTGAGCTCCGTTTCTAAGAAGTCCTGGTACATCGTTGGGACTACCAATGTTAGCCCATGCTCCTACCTGTACTCCGTCCTTAGAGATGGCGTCCATGTCCTTAAGCTTTCTCAGCTCCTCCTTCTCAGCAAGGTAAGCGTCTCTCTTAGCTCTGTACTCCTCTAGCTCCTTCTCTGTAGGATTTACAATTACATCTCCAGTAAGGGCGTCTACGATTACAGTCTCTCCTCCCTCTACCTGGCTACATACATCTCCAGTTCCAACAACTGCTGGAAGCTCTAATGATCTCGCCATGATAGATGAGTGTGCTGTCTTTCCTCCGATCTCAGTTACGAAGGCAAGTACATTATCAACATTTACCTGAGCTGTATCCGACGGAGTCAGATCCTTTGCAACAATTACAGTGTTTGCCCCTAGGCTTCCAAGGTCTGCCACCTCTATACCAGCTATATTGTAAAGCCATCTCTTAGCGATATCTCTAAGATCTGTAGCTCTCTCTCTCAGATACTCATCCTCTAAGTTTGCAAGCATCTCACAGTACTCCTCTATTCCCTGCTCTAGAGCGTTTTCAGCTGTGATCTGATCGTCCTCGATAAGCTCCTCTACCTCTTCAAATAGATCCTCATCCTCTAGAAGAGTTATGTGACCGTCAAAGATTGCCGCCTTGTCCTCTCCAAGCTTCTTAGCAGTAGTTTCTCTTATTACAAGTAACTGCTCCTTAGTTTTTTCTCTACCCTCAAGTAGTCTCTTCTTCTGAGCATCTGTATCCTCGACATTGCCCTTGTCGATTACAAGCTCCTTCTCCTCATATAGGAATATCTTCCCTATAGCTACTCCTGGAGAAGCATCTATACCTTTAATGAATTTTCTCATGACCTAATCTCCTTTGCTTCCTTCATCTTTTAATCAGAATTTTTCTAAAAAAATTAGAAGGCACCGCTGTACCTTCTAACTATTGTGCAACTGCTTTAAAAAATTAGTCTCTTAAGTTAGCTAAAAGGTCTGCTAGTTTTTCAACTGCGTCATCAGCATCTGAACCATCTGCGTGTACAGTTACTTTAGCTCCCTTTTTGATTCCTAGAGAAAGAAGCTTTAATAGAGATGTTCCCTTTACTTTCTTTCCAGATTCATTTTCAACTTCAACTTTTGCTTCGAAAGTTTTTGCCATAGTTACAAACTCGTTTCCTGGTCTTGTGTGAAGTCCTGTTTCATTTGTGATTTCTACTGTTTTGCTTGCCATATTATAATTCACTCCCTACTATTATAATTAGATTAGATTGTCTAAAAACATATAATAATTTATACCAACTGTGTTTTCAGATTACTAGATTTATCATAATTTGTCAATAACTTTTTCCCCCTCTAATTTACAGTTTCCGAACATAACATCTAGTATGTTTCAACTATATTAAACGTTAGAACACTCCTGTTTAATATGTATTTTGCCACTATTCATTATTTGCACTTTTTTTGAGCTTTTTTGTTCTATATAAGTTTATTTTTTCATCTTAATAATATCTTAGTTGACTTTAGGATTAGTTTACTATAATATTTTTTTTGAACACTTTTTTACAATAAATTTTGATTTTTTATTGATATCTATATTAATTTTATGGAGGTTGTTGTTTTGGATTTAAAGGATGTTAAAAAAGTTGCAAGAGAAAAGATGAAGGGTTTTTGTAATGTTTGCAAAGAGTGTAACGGGGTATGGTGTGCAGGGATGGTCCCAGGAATGGGAGGTGCCGGCAGTGCCCACTCATTTAAGCATGCCTATGAAGAGCTAAAGAAGGTAAGGCTTTTAATGAGAACTATCCACTCATCTACAGACCCTAACACAGAGTTCACTATATTTGGTGAATCTTTAGCCATGCCAATAATCACTGCTCCAATTACCGGTACAAAGTTCAATATGGGAGGAGGGGTTTCCGAGGAAGAGTATGCTTCAGATGTGGTACACGGTTCCATAGAAGCTGGGACTATAGCCATGATTGGGGATACTGGAGACGCCACGTGTTTCGAATACGGCCTTAAGGCTGTGAGGGAGGCCAAGGGCCGTGGAATTGCCATTATAAAGCCAAGGGAGAACTCCGAGATAATCAAGAGAATAAGGATGGCAGAGGAAGCTGGATGTGTGGCAGTTGGAATGGATATCGACGGGGCAGGCCTTGTTACCATGAAGCTCTTTGGTCAGCCTGTAGGTCCTAAGTCCATAGAGGATATAAGGGAACTTGTAGCCTCTACAGAGCTTCCATTTATAGTTAAGGGGATCCTCACGGCAGATGAAGCCAGAGCATGTGTTGAGGCAGGTGTCAGTGCCATTGTAGTGTCCAACCACGGGGGAAGGGTACTGAACAACACCCTGGCTCCTGCAGAGGCCCTAGAGGAAATCGTAGAAGCTGTAGGAGACAAGATTACAGTCCTTGCCGACGGATGTGTGAGGGAGGGTGGAGATGTTCTCAAATACCTCGCTCTTGGGGCAAGGGGAGTCCTTGTGGGAAGACCTGTTATCTGGGGATCTATAGGGGGAAGACAGGAGGGGGTTAAGCTCACTCTGGAAACCCTTAAAAACCAGCTATATCAGAATATGATCCTTACAGGATGTTCAGATGTCTCAAGTATTTCCAGAGACAGGGTAAAGTATTAAATAGTATAACCACTAAAAAAGTAGAGGCTTCCCCCAGGGCGGCCTCTACTTACTTTATCTTTACCACTAGATCTCTAATCTTCCCAACTCCTCATCCTCAGGAAATATCTTCTTCAGTGCTTCCAATACCTCCATATTTTTCTCATTTCTCTCTAGATATATGTCGTATTCCTCTTCATACACATAGTCGTCAAACTTCTCCTTATACTCCTTCAGATCCTCCTGCTCCCTCTTGAGCTCCCTTTTAAACTTATCCTTTAGAACTTCCAGCTTTCTCTTAGGTAGCTTCTCGCACAGATACATCTCTATATGGTGTACTGTAACGTGGCCCTTCTTAGACATAGGTATCACCTCTTTCAAGTTATTCTACTACTATCTAGTCTATACTTTTTTTTCACTCCCTATCCTTTATTCGGCAAAAAGAAAAAGCAGTGAACTCTATTCACTACTTTTCTTCCTCCATTAATAGTGGGGCTTGATCTCCTCTTCCTCATCGTATCTCAGGTCGATAAGGTCGTTCTCCTCTGCCGCCACGCTTCCTTCCTGAAAGTAATCCTTTCCAGAGGGAACTGTACAGAACACTGCATCTCCCGGCTGTATCAGTCTGGCATCCTGGATATAGGCTGCTCCGCTGACAAAATCAAGGGTTCTCTGTCTGTCCTTGGTATCCATTTTGGATATGTTTATGTGCACTATCCTGTCCTTTTTTATGTGCTCTACTATCTTTCTTGTATCTTCAAATTTTTCAGGTTTTAGAAAAACAATGTCAAAGTCCATTCCTCAGCTCCTTTTGCATTTTATTTTGTAGCCCCTTAAAAAAGGATAATTCCTCCCTCGGTCACTTCCTCTTCTACTCTCTCCCTCTCCTCTATATTCTCTGGAGCTATCCTGTCTCCATCTTCTACCCTTTCACGAAGCTCTGTCAGTTCACCCTCTATCTTGTTTACATATCCCTCATCCTCACAGGCTCCCCTTGGAAGGGATTTTAAGAGATCATTGGCTGCCATATACATCTCAGGTTTCAGTTCATGGTCTGCTATTCCCGCAGTCACAAACCTCACTCCCTGGCCTATAGCCATACCTGCAAGGGCCCTGTTCATCCCCTCACCTGGGTCATCCAGAGTTTTAAGTATTCCGTGTATATCCACAAAACGATTAACAACAACAACAGGCTTTTCCTGAAGAAGCTTTCCCATGTTATAGAGGCTGTAGGTCAGATCCACCCTCCTCACATGATAGAAGGGGAGCGTAAGGAGTTCCAGTTCCGACAGCTTGAGGTAGAGTATCCCATCCACTCCCAGGATCTCATTTAGCTCCAGGGGATGAAAGACATTCAGCTGTCCTCCGTCGGTTATCCCTACATTTCGTAGAAGCTCATCGGTTTCCTCTAAGCTCTGAACCTCATAACCTTTATAGTTTTCTGCCAGGGTGGACTGGATCACCTGACGAAGTATCTGGGATCCAGCCACATCATTGGTTAAATTATCTACGGGAAGAACGGCCAGTTTAGCCGGCACCTCAGTGGTTTCGCTCTTTAAAAGGGTTCTTGTACTACTGCACCCTGTAAGAAGAAGAATGAGAAAAAGCCAGAGAATCCAGCTCCTTTTCATGACCCTACTTTCTTAGCTTTACTACAGCTGGAGTAGTAAATGATTCACCGTCATATTCAGCAATAGCAGCGTCCTCTCCCAAGTAGTCCACTACCCTTGCTTCTCCTACCTTGTTTTCAACAAACCCAAGGAACTTCCCTTCGAACTCTATCTTCTCTCCCTGCTTATATACATCAAGCTTTGTCCCCACCTTCAGGTTGCTCTGGTTTCCTGCATTGATGTAGATTCTGTTTGTATCTGCCCTTACAACTTTAGCACTCCAAGGAGTAGAGTCTATTCTCTTAATTATATTCTCCATTGCATTGATCGTTGCTGCTCTGAAGGCTTCCTGCTCAAGGCTCTCATCATATCCACCAGTTGTTCCCACACCCAGAGTAGTTCCATACTTAACTGTAGAATATCCCTCTCCAAGCTCAGCCCATATATCTCCAGTAAGTACGTTGATGATCTTTACATCAAGGGCTACTTCCGCTCTCTGCTCCTTAGACTTAGAGATAAGCTTGCTCTTACCAGTTGTATTTACAGCATACTTAGTTATAGCTCCCACAATTACATATTCAGCATCTAGGAACTGCTGCTGACCAGCTATTTTTCCCTGTCCCAGTGTGTTGGAAAACTCTGTTTCCTCTATAATAGTATCCAGGTCCGCTCTCTCGAGAACAACGAATCTGTTTGACTTGGAAAACTCCGACTGCATTACATCTGTAGCTATATTCCCCAGTCTTTCATTTCCGAATCTTGTCTCATTCTTTACTTTGCTCACAACGATTCTTCTCTTTGGTCCTACAGTTACATCCTGCTCATATCTTCTAAGATCCTGGATCTTATCGTCCTTTCTTACCTTGCTTGTTGTTCCTCCACATCCCACAAGAACCAAACCAAGCATTAAACAAGTCAATAGTTTCTTCATGCTACACCACTCCTTATAATTTATTCAAAACTTTTTCCACTACCTCTTCAGGTGTCATATCCCTTGCTGTAAAACCTGCTGCCTTCACATGGCCGCCGCCGCCAAACATACCTGCGATCTTATTTACATCTACATCGTGCTTACTTCTCATACTTCCCTTTATGCTTCCGTCCTTCTCCTCCCTCATAAAGAGAGATACCTCGGACTCATTGTAGGAGTTGATGAGGTTTACTATCCCCTCTGCATCCTCTTTGAGGCCCTGAATTTCCTCTAGGGCTTCACTGCTCAGATAAAAGTATGTAAACTTCTTTTCAGGGTTATAAACCATCTCCTGAAGAGCCATCCCCATGAGCTTCAGGCTTGGAAGGTTCTTATTCTGGAAGAACTCCCTCACTATCTTTGAATTATCCACTCCCCTCTCCATAAGGTCTGCTGCCATGGCAAAGGTCTTAGGTGTTACATTGGAGTGGGCAAAGTTTCC
>CAYSGC010000158.1:0-6476 GCA_964430145.1 uncultured Fusobacteriaceae bacterium
TTTGCATGGAGTAATTGGTGTTCCAATTGAATATTAGGATGCAACGTCACCTTGATTTTTGAATTTTTAATAAAATACGACAAATGTCGAGAAGGGATCCCCCTTTTCCGATAAAATAACCTCATAGATTAAGAGTTCCAGTTAGAGGGAGGTTGATATGAGAAGAGCTGAACTATTACTTTTGCTGGAGAGGGGAGGATGTATCCCCAGGGACAGAACCAACAACTTCAGTTTAAATCCAGAGGAGATCTACTTGAAACTTAAGTATTACTACAGAAGGCTTAGTATACAGAAGATTTGTGACGGTATATATGAGATTAAGGGTAAAAGCGGATTTCAGATAATTATAGAGGAGGTTTAACTATGTTAGAAAGGTTTGAGCAGTTCAGGAAGGAAAAATTGGGAAGTATTGAGTTCTTATTGTTTGTGTATACCTTTTCAGCCTTTGTTTCGACGATGTTTGCCATCCTTGTAAGGACCGAGATACTCAGCGTATAACTTTTTTATTCCCGAGAAAGGAAATAGAATTAAATGGAGAATAGCTACTTAGCAAGGATTTTTCAACATAACTACAAGGTCCTTAGAGAAAAAGGGGGAAGAGATGAATTACAAGTTAGTAGCTATAAAGATGGATAACAGGCAGAAATCAGCGGTAAGGGTTCAGAATATCTTGACTGAAAATGGATGTCTTATAAAGGTAAGACTGGGACTTCATGATATTGGAAGTGATGTGTGCAGCGCATCTGGACTTATTCTTCTGGAGGTGCATCCAGAGAACTCTCAGGTAGATGAGATGATAAGCGCCCTAAATAGTATAGAGGAAGTCACTGCCAAAGACCTTACAGTTTAGATGGGTATGGATAATTAAAAAATTAAAAGTTTAAGGATAAGAGGCAGCCAGGCTGCCTCTTATTTATATATTTGAAGTTATTGAACTATTGATCTTAAGAAGGAGGTACCCATGAATAGCCTAAAAAGACAGGAACTGAAAAAAGATATCGGGGAGTGGATAGAGAGGTATGGGGGGGGCAGAGCGTCTATCCTCTCTGTTTTAGAGGAGCTAATAAAAAAATATAAGAGGATAGACGGTTTTGCCCTGCAGGAGATAGCCTTTAAGCTGGGGATCCATCCAAGCGAAGTATATGGAACCTCAACCTTCTACTCCTTTCTCGACGGAAGGGAGGAGAGGGGAAGGCACATTATAAGGCTCTGCAAGACCATCTCCTGCCACATGAAGGAGAAGGAGAGGATTGCCAAACAGCTGGAAAATGAGCTGGGAATAGCCTTTGGTGAAACCACTGCAGATAAAAAGTTTAC
Organism: uncultured Fusobacteriaceae bacterium; assembly: GCA_964430145.1. GTDB lineage: Bacteria > Fusobacteriota > Fusobacteriia > Fusobacteriales > Fusobacteriaceae > Propionigenium. The sequence continues at coordinate 1,318 of CAYSGC010000158.1, forward strand.
CCTGGAGTACTGCAACTGTCTGGGAATGTGTGATCAGGGACCGGCCCTGCTAATAGATGATGTTCTCATTCCCAAGGTAAAGCCCCACGATATTCCCGAAATCATAGACAGCTGCATAAGGGGAAGGCTAAAGGAGGTCTATAGGGATACAGTGGTCTCCACAGTGGCTCAGAAGGGGCCTCTTCTTCTGGAGGACTACCACCCTGGAAGGATACTGGAAAAGGTTCTTCTGGCTAAACCAGAGGAGATCCTCAAGGATATCGAGGATGCAGGTCTCAGAGGAAGGGGAGGGGCAGGGTTCCCTACTGGATTTAAGTGGCGTCTGGCCATGGAGGAGAAGGGGGACCTCAAGTATGTGGTCTGCAATGCCGATGAAGGAGAGCCTGGAACCTTTAAGGACAGATTTCTTTTGCATAAGCACTTTTCCAGGGTGATAGAGGGAATGTGTGTGGCGGCATATGTTATAGGAGCTTCCAAGGGATATATCTATCTGAGAGGAGAGTACTCCTACCTCAAGGAGAGGATGGAGGAAACAATCTCCCAGTGGAAGAGGGACGGGCTTTTGGGAGAGGGTATCCTGGGAAAGAAGGGCTTCTCCTTTGATATAGAGGTAAGGATGGGAGCAGGGGCATATATCTGCGGTGAGGAGACTGCCCTTATAGAATCCTTGGAGGGTAATAGAGGGGAACCCAGAAACAAGCCTCCCTTCCCTGTGGATACAGGATTTTTAGGAGACCCCACAATCGTCAACAATGTGGAAACCTTTCTCTGGGCCTCCCTCATCTGTGAAAAGGGAGTGGAGTTCTTCCAGCAGTATGGAACCTCCAAGTCCAAGGGGAGCAAGTTTTTTAGTATCTCTGGTGACTGCAGGAGGGAAGGTATCTACGAGCTTCCTTTTGGTATCACAATAGATAAGATAGTTGAGCTTTCAGAGGGAGTGGATATAAAGGCGGTACAGGTTGGAGGTGCTGCAGGTGAGTGTATTCCCAAAAGGGATTTTCATCGGACTATAGCCTTTGAAGCTGTTCCCACTGGAGGGTCTATAATACTCTTTAATAGGGATAGAGATCTTCTAGATGTGGCAGAAAACTTCATGGAGTTTTTTGTTGAGGAATCCTGCGGCCAGTGCACCCCGTGCAGGGAGGGGACTATAAAGATCCTTGAGGGAGTGAGGCTCCTTAAGGAGGGAAGGTGCTCCATGAGCCACCTAGAGAAGCTTATGGAGCTCACCGAGACCATAGAGCTGGCCTCTAAGTGCGGACTGGGACAGCTAAGTGTAAAAGCCTTTAAATCTATTGTTGAAAACTTTAAGGAAGAAGTTCTTGGAAGACTTCCAGAGGAGGGATAGGCCATGATAAAAGCTTGTAAATATAGATCCTGTAGAACTCCTAAGACAGAGAGGCTGAGGGATGCCTGTGAAAGCCAGGGGGAGGAGTGCTCCATAGAGGTAGTAGTAGTTGATATAGATGGGAAGGAGATCCGGGTAAACAAGGGAACCACAATCCTGGAGGCTGCAAGAAGAATAGGAATAAAGATCCCCACCCTCTGTTACCACGAGGATCTCTGTGTGGCAGGGATATGCCGGATATGTCTGGTGGAGGTAGAGGACAGCAACACCCTGGAGGCTGCCTGCTCCTACTCCATCTATAAACCCCTTAAGATAAAGACCCATACTCCTAAAATCAGAAGGGCCAGGAAGAATGTGTTGGAGCTCATGCTGGCTTCCCATGTGGGAGAGTGCTACAGCTGTATCAGAAACAACAACTGCGAGCTCCAGCATCTTGCCATGGAGTATGGAATAACCTCCTACTCCTTTGGGCACGAAAATACCCCTAAAAGAGGAGTGGATAAAACCAGCCACTCGATTGTGAGGGACATGGATAAGTGTATCCTTTGCAGAAGGTGTGTAAGAAGCTGTATCGACCTCCAGGAGGTAGGGGTATATACAGTAAAGAGTAGGGGAAAGGATTCCTCCATAGCCACCTTTAAAGACTGCAGCATGGAGGATGCTGTGTGTATAAACTGCGGTCAATGTGTCAACAGGTGTCCCACTGGTGCACTCCATGAGAAGGATGAAACTGAAGAGGTTTGGAGGGCTCTGGAGGATCCCGCTAAACATGTGGTTATCCAGACAGCTCCGGCTCCTAGAGCAGGTATAGGTGAGGAGTTTGGCATGCCTCCGGGAACTCCTCTCACCCTGGAGATGAACACTGCTTTGAGGTACTGTGGCTTTAAAAAAGTTTTCGATACCTGTTTTACAGCGGACCTCACCATAATCGAAGAGGGGACGGAACTCTTGGTGCGTCTCAAGGACAACCTCATAGGCAAGAAGAAAAAGGCTCTTCCCATGTTTACCTCCTGCTCTCCGGGCTGGGTAAAATATTTGGAGCACTTCTATCCTGAGTTTATTCCAAGCCTCTCCACAGCTAAGAGTCCTCAGCAGATGTTTGGAAGTATTATAAAAACCTACTACGCTAAAACCAACAATATAGATCCTAAGGATATTGTAACTGTGGCTCTTATGCCTTGCACAGCTAAGAAGTTTGAAGCGGGAAGGCCTGAGATGAACTCCTCTGGCTATAGGGATGTAGATTACGGCCTTACAACCAGGGAGATGGCTAAGATGTTCAGGGAAACCGGAATAGACCTTCCAAATATGGAGAAGAGCGGATTTGACACTCCTTTCGGGGGAGGCAGTGGTTCTGGAATAATATTTGGAGCTACTGGAGGAGTTATGGAATCGGCCATCAGAACCCTCTTTGAGCTGGTGACCGGTGAGGAGATAGATTCTCTCTTCCAGCACGGGGAGATCAAGGAGGTCAGGGGATTTGAAGACGTAAAGTATATGGAGCTTGAGATTCCCAAGGTAGGAGAGGTCCCTGAGATTTTAAAGGGAGTTGTGGATGATTTCACCTTCCTGACCGGGGCAACCCTCAAGGTGGCTATCTGTCACGGTACTGCAAATGCCAGAAGGGTATTGGAGGATATTAAGGCAGGAGGGGTATTCAGTGAATGTCACTTTATAGAGTTCATGGCCTGCCCTGGAGGATGTCTTGGAGGAGGAGGGCAGCCTATTCCTACAGATGAAAATATCAGAAGGGAAAGGGCCAAGGCTATCTACTCCGAGGACAACGAGGCCAGTGTAAGAAAATCCTATCAAAACCAGGAAGTTTTAAAGCTCTATGAGGAGTTTCTCCCAGAGGGACCAGGCTGTAAGAAGGCTCACAAGTATCTTCATACCTCCTATACTCCTAGGGGTAAGGAGGAGCTTAAGATTTAGAGGGAAGGAATCAAGGGGAGGAAGAGGCTGTCTATTCAGCCACTTCCTCCCCTTTAAAGGTTTCTATAAACTTTTGGGCTACCTTGGACAGGGCCCTGTTTCTAACCCATGTAACAAGAGTCTTGGTAATAAGGGAGGAGCTGTGTATCTCTCTTATCACCATATTTTTTGAAGGAAGAAGTTCACCTGCGCTCCTTGGAACTACAGCAACTCCCATTCCCGAGGAAGCCCATCCTAGGAGGGATCTGCTGTCCTCTCCTTGGCACAATACTTTTGGGATAAATCCCGCCTGCTGGCACGCTCCTATAATCAGCTTTTCAAACCTCTTGTCTATAACCAGGGGTAAACCCTTCAATTCGTTCAGCTTCAACCTTTCCTCTCCCCAATCCTCTAAATACCTTTCTGTGGCAGCAGCTACCATTCCTTCCCCTGGAAGTTCGAGATACTCATAGTTTTCCAGATTAAAGGGAGTTCTTACAATTCCCACCTCTATAATACCATTGTTTAGGAGATCCAGTATCCTGTGGGTACTCCCCTCTCGAACCTGAAAGTTTACCTCTGGGTACTTCCGGTTGAAGTTCGGTATCCTGTGAGGCAGCAGGGCAGCTCCCGAGGAGGCAACGAAACCCACACTGAGGGTTCCCTGCATCTCAGACACAGAATCCCTTACCTCCCTGACGGTGCTGTCCATGAGTTCCACGATCTGAAGAGCTCTCTCCCTGAAAATTTTTCCAGCCTCTGTTATCTCCAGGCTTCTTGTAGTTCTTTCAAAGAGCTTTACCCCCAGCTCCTCCTCCAGTGCCTTGAGCTGCTGGCTCAGAGGCGGCTGGGAGATGTAGAGCTTCTTGGCCGCCTGGCTTATGCTTCCCTCCTCTGCTATAGCCAGAAAATATCTTACTTGTCTTATATCCATAGCTCCTCCTATTTATATTTAAAACGACTTAATCTCATATCATTTAAATATTTTTCATATCTATATCCTCTAGGTATAATGTTACTACTTTAGAGGAAATTATTCCATAACTTTTAGGAGGGGCATATGAAAACATTGGGTATTCTCGGGGGGATGGGACCCTTGGCCACAGCAGATCTTTTTTACAAGATAATAAGCCTAACCCAGGCCAAGTGTGACAGAGACCACATCCATATAATTACAGACAACTACTGTGAAATTCCAGACAGAAGTGCATATATCCTTGGAGGAGGAGAGGATCCCATAGATCACATGTCTGAGGCTGCCAGGAAACTTGAAAGTATAGGGGCAGATTTTCTGGTGATGCCCTGCAACACAGCTCACTACTTCTATTCTGAGCTTTCAAAGAGGGTGAAGATTCCCTTTCTGAATATGATCGAGGAAACGGCGTCCTACCTTGTGGGGGTGGAGAGGGTGGGTCTCCTTGCAACTGAGGGGACATACAGGGCTAAGCTCTACGAGGGAGCCTTTCTTACCCGGAATATCCAGGTGGTGACTCCAGATGAGGAGATAAAGAAGCTTATCAATACCCTCATCTATAACTTTAAGGGGGGGAGAGCTGCAGAGGAGAAGGACCTTACCACCATCCTGGATCACTTTAGGGGGAGAGGAGTAGATAAGCTTATCCTGGGATGCACGGAACTGCCTCTGATCTTCAAGGGAGTTAAGACGGATATGGTTCTGGTAGATCCCACAGAAATCCTGGCTGTGGCAGCTATAAGATATGCTGGTAAAGAGGTGGTGGGAATCAACTGATCTATAAGTGTTCCTTCAGGGGAAAATGAAATTTTCTTCAAAGGACTATTGAAAAATCAAAAAAACTGTGATATTGTATAGCTAAATTAACAAATATAACGCTCATATATTCTCGAAATATGGTCGAGAGTCTCTACGGCTAACCTTAAA
>CAYSGC010000159.1:0-6437 GCA_964430145.1 uncultured Fusobacteriaceae bacterium
TCACTCCCAGTTCCTCCATATTCTTCTTGGCGATATTCACCAGTATGGACCTTGAAAGTATAGTGGGGATTATATTCAGGGTTTCAGAAAGAAGGATAAAGAAGGTTCCCTCCTCAGGCTCCTCTATACTCTTTAAAAGAGCATTTGCAGCTTCCTTTCGGAGGTCCTCTATGTTATCCAGGATAAATATCCTCTTATTCCCCTCATAGCTTGTACTGGAGGCCTTATAGATTATCTCCCTTACCTCATCTATCTTAATGCTTCCCTCACGGCCGTAAATGTGCAGATCAGGATAGTTTCCGCTCTCTACCCTTCTGCAGCTGCTGCATGCGTCGCAGAAATCGTTCTCCGTCTCCTCACAGAGGATTGCCTTGGCAAAGGCCAGGGCAAACTCCATGGGATTGCTCCCCCTCTTACCGTTAAAGAGGTAGGTAGCTGAGGATTTTTTCATCTTCAGTTCATTCTGAAGAAATCTCTTAGCCTCCTCATTGGATACTATGTCCTTAAACATCTATCTCTCTGCCTTCTCGATCTTTCTCAGAACGTCTATCTTATCCAGGGCTATTCCAGCACCGATTACCACGCTCACCAGCGGATCCTCAGCCAACTTTACCTGAAGATGGGTATGCTTAGATATCAGCTCAGGAAAGTTTCTTATAAGAGATCCTCCCCCTGCCATTACGATTCCCTTGTCCACAATATCTGCAGCTAGCTCAGGCGGAGTCTTCTCCAGTACGTGCTTTACGCTCATAACTATCTGCATCAGTGAGTCCTCTATGGCCTCCAGTACCTCTGAAGATGTTATAGTGATAGGCTTAGGAAGTCCCGTCATAAGGTCCCTTCCCTTTATTGTCATGATCTCCTCCTCCTCTAATGGAAGAGCTGTTCCCACCTGAATCTTTATCTGTTCAGCTGTCTTCTCTCCGATCAGGAGGTTGTGGGTCTTTTTTATATACTTTATGATATCCTCATCAAAGTTGTTTCCTGCAGTTCTTATGGAAGTACTTACCACAGTTCCTCCAAGGGATATTACAGCTATATCTGTGGATCCTCCACCTATATCCACTATCATATTCCCCTCTGGAGCTGATATATCGATTCCAGATCCAAGGGCTGCTGCTCTTGCTTCTTCTATAAGGTATGCTCTCTTGGCTCCTGCAGAGATGGCAGCCTCCAGTACAGCTCTCTTCTCTACCCCCGTTACCTCGATGGGAACACATATCATTACCTCTGGCAGCATGAAGTTCATCTTACCAAAGATCTTCTTGATAAAATACTTTATCATAGCCTCTGTGATGTCATAGTCAGCTATTACACCCTCACTCAGAGGTCTCACAGCTATAATGTGGTCTGGAGTCTTACCAAGCATCTCCTTGGCCTCCTGACCTACAGCTAGCACCTTCTTTGTTTCCTTGTCCACAGCTACTACCGATGGTTCATTTAATACTATCTCTTCTCTTTGCTTGTTGTATACCAGAGTATTGGCTGTTCCCAGATCTATTCCTATACTCTTTTGTACCCTAAGGCTTGGCATCTTTATTTTGAAATTTAATTTCTTCATCTACTACCCCTCTACATTCTCTAAAAAAATCTTCCTCACTCTTTCCATTTCACCGTTTATATACAATGCCGCAATAAGTGCCTCAAATGCTGTTGCCTCACGATACTCATCTATACTGCAGCTTCTGGGAAAGCTTCTTATATTGCTGTTCTTAGCTCTCCTGGCCACTGCCTTGTATTCATCTTCCATATCATCGATTATATTTCTGTATATCCTGCTCTGACCCTTCGCGTTTACATAGTTTACTGCCAGCTTATTCAGCTTGTTTACCTTGTGGCCTGTGGCAATAAAATACTCCCTTACCACTATCTCCCATACTGCATCTCCAAGATATGCCAGGGATAGACCATTTGCTTCCTTGATATTTATATCGACCATGTTGTCTTATCCCTTCCGTCCTTTATGGATATTCCCATCTCTGCCAGTCTGTCTCTGATTGCATCAGCCTTGGCGTAGTTCTTCTCCTTCTTTGCTTCAGTTCTCAGCTCTAGGATATACTCCACAAGCTCAGCTGTCATATTTCCTACCTGTTTCTCAGTCTTCAGCTCCACTCCCAGTACCTCGGTCATAGCTTCACCTATAAACTCCACAGCCTCACTCATAACCTTCTTACCTGTCTCACTTACCTCATTGGTATCCAGGAATCTGTTTATCTCCTTTACCAGTTCAAAGATTGCTCCCATTCCAAGGGCTGTATTGAAGTCCTCATCCATTCCTGCTATAAACTTAGCCTTGGAATCAGTAAGTACCTTTGAAAGCTCCTCTGCCATCCTGTTGTCCTCTGTGTTAGCTGCATCCTCCAGCCTCTCATTGGCTCTGATGATGCTGTTTTCAATTCTTTCCACAGCTGCCTTAGCCTGCTTCATCTCATCCTCAGAAAAGTCGATAGGCTTTCTGTAGTGGGAGCTCAGTACAAAGAACCTTACAACTCTACCATCATACTTTTCCAGTACCTCTCTCAGCAGGAAGAAGTTCCCCAGAGACTTGGACATCTTCTCTCCCTTAACATTGATGTAGCCGTTATGTATCCAGTACCTTGCAAACTCTCCCCCTGTTGAACACTTAGACTGAGCTATCTCATTCTCGTGGTGTGGGAAGATAAGGTCCTGTCCCCCTCCGTGGATATCAAATGTTGGTCCCAGAAGCTTGTTGGACATTGCAGAACACTCTATGTGCCAACCTGGTCTTCCCTGTCCCCAAGGTGATCCCCATGCTGGTTCCCCCTCCTTGGCTGACTTCCACAATGCAAAGTCCACTGAAGATCTCTTCACGCTTGCCTCTGCTCCAGTTCTTCCGCTGGCTCCGGACTTCAGGTCATCTATATTCTTTCCAGAGAGCTCTCCGTACTTCTCCTTGTAGGCCTCTACATTAAAATACACATCTCCCTGAGACTCATACGCAAACCCCTTATCTTCAAGGTCCTTGATTATCTTGATCATCTCACCTATATACTGGGTAGCTCTCGGTCTGATCATCCCCTCTTCCTTAAGGTTTACCTTGGCTGTATCCTCAAAGTAGGCTGCTATATACTTTTCACCTATCTCCTTTAGGGATACCCCCTCCTCATTGGCTTTCATTATCATCTTATCATCTACATCGGTAAAATTCTGTACATACTTAACCTTGTATCCTCTGTAGTCCAAGTATCTTCTTACAGTGTCAAAGAAGATCGCAGGTCTTGCATTTCCTATATGGATATAGTTGTATACGGTAGGACCGCATACATACATGGAAACCTCTCCCTCCTTCATGGGTTTAAATTCTTCTATTTTTCCAGTCAGAGTATTGTGTAATCTTATCATCATCTCACCCCTCGTTATTATAATTTTATTTTAATTTCTTTTGTCTCAGTGCTTCATAGGCTATATCTCTTGTTGCTTCCTCATTCAGCTCAAGCTCCAGCAGAATTCCTCTGTCGCTGACCCTTCCGGTAAGCTTCCCTCTGGAGTCCTCTCCAAAGGCTCTGTCAACTAGGTTCATAGGGAGGTCTCCATAGATGAAGGTATCCTTTTCTACCTTTACTCCGTTCCCCGTCTCATCCATGCTTCCTGCTCTGAGTACCTTCCCGTCTAGAACGACCTCACTGTTGCCATAGAGCATCCTGTCCTTCTGCCCGAAGAAGCCGAATATCTTCCTTATGGTCCTTGTATCCTTAAGGGGAATCATCCAGGAGTTGCTCTTCACATCTACTACAATCTCCCCGTCTATCTGATTAAATATATCCTCCAATGTTACTCCCAGCATACCAAATACCATATTGAAAGCATTCAGTTCGTTGGAGTTCATATTTTTTAGTGCTATAGCAAGGGTTCCTCCGATATTGTTTCCGGAAATATATAATCTGTCTTTCCCTGCAAACTTCTCATACCTTCTCTCCTCAGGCTGCTCCTTGAGGGAGTCCATAAACTCTCCCCTTCCAAAGAGCTCGTTGGATACAGTGAGCCTTTCCCCCTTGAGGTCAACCCCTGCAACTCCACCATCTACTTCCATTGCATCAAAGAGTAGGTCCCCCTTCAGGTCCATAAGAACCTTACCAAAGCTTCCCACCTTGGATTTTTTGTCTAGCTCCTGCAGCCTCCCTTCCTTGGCTTTAGGAGCTTCCAGGAACCTGTCAATTACATCGGTGGAGAGAGCTGCTACAAAGTAACCCCTGTAGGTCTTCAGATATACATCTGCTCCCGCTAACTCCCTGGGTTTCCTCTCCTCCTTAAGGACATAGAAGTCACCCCTTCTCTCAAAGTAATCTGTTAGCTTGGGTTTTATCCCCAGGTAAGCAATCCCTGTATCAACTACCATTACCTCTTCGCTGAAGGTATTGTCTATCATATCAAAGGAAAATATATATACATCCTTCAAAGCCTTTCTTCCAAGGTCTATATCCTTCCAAAGTTCTTCCCTTCCGTTTTCTTCCATGACCCTCTCTATAAATGTATAGTCGTGCTTGTTTATCCCTCTGTTAACATAGACCTGCTTTATCCCATCCTTAAAGAAGTTTGAACTGTCTACCCTATAGATAAAGTTAAAGCTTAAGAAAAAGACTGCAACTACCGTTAAAATTAAGACTATCAATCCCTTTATAACTTTCAAGGCTGCCTCCTATTGGTATCTTTTATTTCGAATCCTCTTTAACTCCCTGATTGTAAGGTCGATGTCCTCACTCTTCATTACAGGAGAACTAAACCTGGCTCTTCTAATCTCTCTTTCAGGCATGTCCACAAAAAGGGTATCCTCCTTGAGGTACTCCCCCTTAGCCATAATTTTTCCAGTTGGAGCTACAACCTCTGAACCTCCCCAGAAGCTCACTCCGTCCTCTACTCCAACTCTGTTAACCATTATAAAGTAGGTTCCGGTCATGGTAGCTGTCTGATAAGCTATCCCCTCCCAGTCCTTGGCCATGGAGTCCACTCCCAGTTCAAACCCTCTGGCAGGGCTGCTCACAAGACAGAAGATATAGTCCGCTCCATCCTGTCCCAGGATATATGATGCCGACTGGTGCCATGCATCCTCGCAAATTAACACTCCCAGTCTTCCGTGCTTGGTGTCAAAGGCTCTGAACCTGTCTCCACTCTTAAAGTATCTTCCCTCAAAAAACATTCCATAGGTAGGAAGATATACCTTTCTGTGAGTGTGTAGTAATTTTCCGTCCTCTAGATAAAATGCTGAGTTGTAGACAAAGTTATCTTTACCCTTCTCAACTCCTCCAAAGAGGATACTGATATCTCTGCTTGCCTCCAGAAGCTCCTGAGGTACCTCTACACATACATCATAGACCATCTCTTCCAGAAGGTAGCCAGAAAGAGCCAGCTCTGGAAATACAACTATATCCATACCTTTTTCCTTAGCTTCCTCTACCTTACTCATCATTATCTCAAGGTTTTTTTCTATATTTCCCAATGTCGGTTTTATCTGCGCTATTGCTGCCTTCATCCTTCCCCCTTTACAGATGTTTTAAATCTTCCACTGTTGTTATCTTTATATTTCCGTAGCTTCCCTCTACTATCCTTACCCTTCCCCCTATATACTCCACGAGGGACGAGTCATCGGTTCCCAACCACCTGTCCTCAGCTGCTTTTTCATAGGCCTTAACAAGGATCTCCCCCTTAAATACCTGGGGTGTCTGAGCTGCCACAAGGGTAGATCTCACAGGGGTAGACTGGATGATCCCGTCCTCGTCCACCACCTTTATGGTGTCCTTTACAGGAACTCCCACTACCACTCCGTCTAGTCCATCTTTCCTGAGCTCCTCATAGGCAGTCTCTATGAAACCGTCCTCTATAAAGGGTCTCACCCCATCCTGTACCCCTATAAGATCGCTTCCTCTGCACTCCTGGATGGCGTTGTAGATAGAATCCTGCCTCTCTCTTCCCCCGGCAACTACTTTGGCAACCTTGTGGATGGAGTACTCTCTGCAGTACCTCTCCACCTCCTCAATATATTCTGAGTTGGTCACCACGACTATATCCGTTACCAGTTTGTTACTATTTATCTTCTCAAGGGTGTGGATGAAGATGGGTTTTCCCTCCCACTCTAAAAACTGCTTGGGATATCCCAAGCCCATCCTCTTCCCTACTCCTGCTGCTGCCACTATAAAGGTATATTTTTTCACTTCAATATCCTTTCTTGATTAATTATTTTTACATCACTACTTAAGAGTAACCACAGTACATCCCAGTCCACCCTCATTCTGGTTGGCTGTTCTGAAGCTCTTCACATATCTGCATGTCTTCAGATACTCTAATATACCAGTTCTCAGGGCTCCGGTTCCCTTTCCATGAACTACATAGATCTCGTTATAACCGCTGAGGAGAGCACTGTCCAGATAAGCTTCCAGCTCATGGATTCCCTCATCCACCATCTTTCCTCTCAGGTCTACCTG
>CAYSGC010000160.1:0-6362 GCA_964430145.1 uncultured Fusobacteriaceae bacterium
CCAGTATATAGCCTACTCTCCACCCCGTCATGGAATGGGACTTGGAAAATCCATTTACCACTATCAGATTGTCCCTTACTTCCTTTACCGCAGCTGGAGAGTGGAACCTGTTTCCAGAAAAAATTAACTCACTATATATTTCATCTGAAATTAAATAGACATTGTTTTCCACTGCAAGCCTTGAGATCTTCTCTACCTCCTCCTCAGATAGTACTGTTCCACATGGATTTGAAGGATAGTTTAATATAATTGCCTTAGTTTTAGGGGTGATTGCCCCTTCTAAGATTTCGGCGCTCACCTTATACCCATTCTTCGTACTGTCTACATAAACAATCTTAGCCCCTGATAGTGTAATAAGTCCTCCATATAGTGGATAAGCTGGTTTTACAACTATCACTTCATCTCCTGGATTTAGTATTCCTCTCAGTGCTGTTGAAATCCCCTCTGTGGATCCTACCGTTACCAGCACATTATCCCTGTCATAACTGGACCCATACTGATTATTATAAAACTTCGCTATCTCCTCTCTGAATTCTACAACTCCTCCCAGGGGAGAGTAGCACAGCTGAGTTTCCAGCATATATTTTGCTGATTTCTCCAGGACTATTCTTGAGGTTTTTAAGTCTGGTTCTCCTATTGTCAGGTTTATAGAGCCCTCTATCTCCTGGCTTTTGGCCAATACATGTCTTATATAGTTTGGCTCCAGTTCCTTTAATTTAGCATTGATGTTCATAACTATCCCCTACCTTCTCAGATCCTCTACCAGCTGAGTTTTTTCTTCAGTCTTCTCATCTACTTTCTTTATTACTCTGGCAGGACTTCCAGCTACCACTACTCCCGGCTCTACATCCGCAGTCACTATGGCACCAGCTGCTACAACAGCTCCCTTACCTATCCTTACACCTTCCAGTACCACTGCATTGGCCCCTATAAGGACATCGTCCTCCACTATTACAGGAGTGGCGCTAGGTGGTTCAATTACCCCAGCAAGAACTGCACCGGCTCCTATATGGCAATTTTTACCTACAGTGGCTCTTCCTCCCAGTACAGCGTTCATATCTATCATTGTTCCCGGTCCGATTATCGATCCTATATTTATGCTTGCACCCATCATTATTACAGCATTATCTCCGATAGTTACCTTGTCCCTTATTACACACCCTGGTTCTATCCTTGCATTTATACCCTTGAGATCCAGGGTCGGGATCGCTGAATTCCTTCTGTCATTCTCCACTACATAATCTGTTATGGAGTCCTCATTTGCATCCATTACTTTTTTAATTACTTCCCACTCTCCGAAGATCACCCTGGAGTTTCCCTCACCAAAAACTTTACACCCTTCAAAGTTTAACCTTTCAAAGTTACCATTCATATATACCTTTACCGGTGTTACCTTCTTTGAGTCTCTTATATAGTTTATTATCTCTCTTGCATTATTTAAATTTTCCATTATTTCCCCTTTTCTTCTAAAATTTTTTGTGTTATTTTTATTTCCTCTTCATCTTATCCTAGAATTTATAATGGTTCTATTAAAGACCCAGCACATCCTTCATGGTATACAGATTATTCTCCATACCCCTTAAAAAGTAGATCCCCTTTAGGGCTCCCCTGACAAATATCTTTTTGGACAGGGCTTCGTGCTTTATCTCCACAATTTCATCCTCTCCGGCGAAGATTACAGAGTGCTCTCCTACGATACTCCCCCCCCTCACTGCATGTACACCTACTTCGGTTCTCTCTCTTCTTGCCATTCCCTCTCTCCCATATACAGGAGACAGCTTTTCCGGATGGCCCTCCACCACTCTGTCCAATAAAAATTTAGCTGTTCCACTTGGAGAATCCAGTTTTTTATTGTGGTGCTTCTCAATTATCTCTATGTCAAACCCTTCTCCCAGAGCTCCTGCCATCTGCTTAACCAGCTCCCCCAAGAGATTCACCCCAAGGGATGTATTATAGGAAAAGATTATGGGAGCTTCCTTTGCTGCTTCCTCTATCCTTCCTATCTCCTCATCTGTAAATCCCGTTGTTGCTATGAGTAAGGGTATCTCCCTTGATCTTACAAAGGTAAGAAGTTCCTCTAAGTTGGATGGATGGGAAAAATCTATTACCCCCTCTATATTTTGGGGAATATCCTCTAGTGATTCATAGATCCCCTCCCCTGAACCTCCTTTGTCTATCATCCCCACAAAGTTAAATCTGTCATCCTCTGTTAAGCCTTCTGCTACCAATCTTCCCATAGCTCCGGCACCATAAACTGCTATATTCATAATCCCACTCCTGTCCTTTGAATTTTCCTACTTTATCTCTATGCCTATACCTTGCATCTCCCTTACCATCTCATCTGCAGCTTCCTGGCTCATCTCACACAGGGGAAGCCTTAAAGGCCCCACACCGTAGCCAGCCAGATTCATAGCTTTCTTTATTGGAATAGGATTTGCCTCTATAAACAGGGAGTTTACAAAACCGTTTATAGCCAGCTGCTCCTTTCTGGATCTTTCTGTCCTTCCCTCTAAATAGTCCATTACTATATCATGGGTTCTTCTAGGCTCCATATTGGCCACTACAGATATGACCCCTTTTCCTCCAAGGGACAGTACCGGCACTATCATATCGTCATTTCCAGAGTATATATCAAAATCTTCCGGACACCTTCTGGCTATCTCTGCTACATAGGAGATATTCCCGCTGGCTTCCTTTATCCCCACTATGTTTTCCACCCTGCTCAGCTCCTCTATGACTTCAACCGAAAGATTTACTCCCGTTCTCGAAGGTACATTGTAGAGAAGAACTGGTATTTCAACGCTTCCTGCTATCTCCTTAAAGTGCCTTATAATCCCCTCATTATTTCCCTTGTTGTAGTATGGTGTCACCACAAGGAGCCCGTCTGCTCCTGCTTCCTCTGCTCCCTTGCTCAACTCTATAGCCTCTGCAGTACAGTTGCTCCCCGAGCCTGCTATTACAGGAATCCTTTTATTGGTGTATTCACAACACCTTCTTATAAGTTCTATCTGCTCATCTATACTCATTGTTGAAGCTTCTCCAGTTGTTCCCGCTATTATTATGGCATCTGTTTTATTCTCCACATGAAAATCAATAAGCTCATTCAGCTTGTTGTAGTTTATAGTATGATCCTCATAAAACGGTGTTACTATAGCTACTCCCGATCCTATAAATATACTCATCTTATCCCCCTTGATATTTTAATTCCTATTAATGACCTCTCTAACTTTTATTTTCTTTAATCAGCAGCTCCGCTATCTGCACTGTATTTGTTGCGGCACCCTTTCTTATATTGTCCGCCACTATCCACAGGTTCAGTCCGCTGACCAGACTCTCATCCCTTCTCACTCTTCCTACAAAGACCTCGTCCCTCCCCTCCACAGAGATAGGCATAGGGTACACATTATTCTTTAGATCATCCATTAAAACTACTCCCGGAGCATCGGCTAGAGCTTTCCTTACATCCTCAATATCAAACTCTTTTTCAAACTCCACATTCACAGATATGGAGTGTCCGTGCTTTACAGGAACCCTTACACATGTTGCACTTACCGGAAGTTCTGGTTTTTCCAGGATCTTTCTTGTCTCCTTTATCATCTTCTCCTCTTCCTTTGTATTTCCGTTTTCCATGAATACATCTATGTGGGGAAGACAGTTATATGCTATGGGGTGCGGGTAGTTCTTAGGCTCCTCCCCCTTTATCCCCTCTTCTAAATCCCTTATTCCAGCAAGCCCCGATCCCGATACCGCCTGATAGGTTGAATACACCACCCTCTTTATGCTCCACCTGTCGTCCAGCACCTTCAAAGGTACCACTGCCTGAATTGTAGAGCAGTTTGGGTTGGCGATTATATTCTTGTGCTTCATTGCCGCCACCGGGTTCACCTCTGGAACAACAAGGGGCACATTCTCATCCATCCTGAATGCACTGCTGTTATCTATTACCACTACATTGTTTCTAGCCGCTATAGGTGAGTACTTTTTACTGATATCTCCCCCTGCTGAAAACAGCGCGTAGTCCATCTCCCTGTCAAAGGACCTTTCCGTCAGCTCCTCTATTGTGTATGTTTTTCCCCTAAACTCCACCTGCTTACCTGCCGATCTTGCAGAAGCAAAGAGGTACAACTCATCAATAGGAAAATTTCTCTCTTCGAGTACCTTTAAAAATGTAGTTCCCACAAGCCCTGTTGCCCCTACTATACCTACTTTATATCCCATCTCTCCTCCTATTGTATTTCTTCATTTTTAATTGTTTTATCTATAACTGACATATTTTATAATTTAAATTCTTCTGCCAGAGCATGTACAGCTCTTTCCTTGTCCTTCGGGTCTATTGCATAGGAGATGCTTATCTCAGATGTGGTTACCTGATAAAATCTTATCCCCTCCCTTGCAAACACCTTAAATACTCTTCCAGCCACCCCAGGATGGCTCATCATCCCTATTCCCACAAGGGATATCTTGGTAAAGTGATTGTGCTCCTCTACCTGAACCTTTCCAAACTCTCTCTTTATCCTTTCCAATGCTTCCTCAAGTAGATTAAATTCCGCATCAGGACATGTAAAGGACAGGTTCAGTCCCCCGCCTTCCACCAGCGTCTGGCTTATCATGTCTATATTGACCCCCGCATCCCCCAATGCCTCAAAAATATTCGATATATTTTCTGGCGTGTTTTCAAGGGATTTCAAAGTAGTAAGTATTATATTGTCTGTTATCCCCAGCCCTGTGACCATCTTTTCTTCCATATCCAAGTTTCTTTCCACTATCATTGTCCCCCTTTTATCTGAAAGTGTCCTCCCTACGTAGATCGGCACACCATATTTTTTCCCTAGCTCCACTGCTCTCACTTCCATTACTCCTGCCCCTAAACTGGACATCTCCATCATCTCTTCATAACTTATCTCGTCTATCTTTCTGGCTTTTGGATAAGCTCTTGGATCCACGCCGTATATCCCGTCCACATCTGTGTATATTTCACACTTGCACCTAAGGCTTGCTGCTAGAGCCACTGCACTGGTGTCGGATCCTCCTCTTCCCAGGGTTGTTATATCTCCCGCTTCGTTTATCCCCTGGAACCCTGCAACGATTACTACCTTTCCCTCGTCCAGGTATTTCTCTATCTTTACAGAATCGATGCTCTTAATCTTGCTCTTTGTGTGTATCCCGGTAGTTTCTATACCTGCCTGATAACCAGTAAGAGATATTGCATCTGTCCCCAGTTCATTCAGCGCCATTGTGAGAAGAGCTATGGTTTCCTGCTCCCCCACAGAGAGAAGTCTGTCCAGCTCTCTTTTATTTGGCTTGGAAGTTATAGAGCCTGCCTTGGCAAGAAGAGCATCTGTTGTCTTTCCCATGGCCGATACCACAACCACCAGTTCCCTTCCCTGTTTTTTTTGCTCCACCAGACTTTTGGCTATATTTTTAATCTTTTCAATTGTCCCTACTGATGTTCCCCCATATTTTTGTACTATCCTCATACCTTCCTCCCAGTTCAATATTAAATGACCCTCTCTAATATAATTTAATATCATTTTTTATCAGATCCATATAAGTTTCCCTCTTTACCACTACCTTACTCTCTCCAGCTTTTACAAATACAACTGCTGGTTTGGTAATCCTGTTATAGTTACTCGCCATACTGTAGTTATAGGCCCCAGTAGAACCTACTGCCAAGATGTCACCTACCTGGCATTTTTGTAGCAGGGTGTCCTTCATTATTACATCTCCTGATTCACAACACTTACCAGCTACTGTTACCACCTCTGTCATGGAATCGGTCATCCTATTTGCTATGCTTCCCTCATACTCTGCCTGGTAGAGAGCTGGCCTTATGTTATCTGTCATTCCTCCATCTATAAACACATATTTTTTTCCGCTATAGGTAGTTTTTAGTCCCCCTACCCTATAAAGAGTGGTCCCTGCATTTGCCACAATGCTTCTCCCCGGTTCTATCATTACTCTCTCAATCTCCACTTGATATTCATCTATCTTCCTCTCCAGGTGCTCTATCATTTTAGAGGTGATCTCCTCTATACCCAGGGCATCATCCCCCTTGGAATAATAGACTCCAAATCCGCCACCCATATTTAAAACTTTTGCGCTATATCCTGTTTTCCTTCTGATTTTAGCCGCAAACTCCACCATTGTTTCTATGGCTACTAGGTATGGAGCTTCATCAAATATCTGAGAGCCTATATGACAGTGAAATCCATCTAAACTTATATATTGACTCTTGGAAGCCCTTTCTATGAACCCCTCTATTTTTTCATCAAAAATGGATTCTCCAAATTTAGAACAATACTTTGAAGTTTGGATATACTCATGGGTATGAGCTTCTATACCTGGGTTCACCCTTAAAAGTA
>CAYSGC010000161.1:0-6356 GCA_964430145.1 uncultured Fusobacteriaceae bacterium
TTAAGAGCTCCCTTTTGCCAAAGAACATACTCACCAAGAGCCTTCTGAACCTTGTTCTGAATATCATTAACAAGCCCTATATTACTTCTGGAGATGTAGTAGGTAAAATCTATCTCATAGGGGATCTGTGTAGGCTTATTTACCTCCGGGTTGTCTGTGAGAGGTCTTCTCTTGCTGTCGCTGCAGGTAGCCATTACATCAGCCAGTACACTGTCTGATGGAAGCTCTCCTTCTTTCATAAGAGGAGTTATCCTTACTGTACCCGGAGTGGTCATCGCAGCATCCACATCGATAATATCCTGATTAGCTGTCTTGGCCCAATACTTATAACCGTCTCCAGGACCTGCAGTTGAAAACTTACTAGGAGCCTCCATTATTCTATTCTTTAGACTGGTGTCTGATTCTACCTCTGCTCCTCCCTGGGTGGTCTCAAGGTTTGTCACAGCCTTATAGAATGGAAATGGATCTACTATCTTGTTTATTTCACCAGGTAAGAACCCATTTCCTACTACTCCAGCTTCAGTGCAAAAGGCAATGACGTCCTTAGATACTTCTCCAGGTTCAAATTCAAAGTATTCTGTTAAGAAATATACATCGTTCCCGGGAGTTACCCTTATTGGGCTGACTGCAATAAGGTGTTCCTTAGGTTCCTCTATTTCAAACCTTAGAACTACACTGGCTCTGTGTGCCGGCAACCTCTCAGTATCGGTAAATGTTCCTATCTCATCTGCATACTCTTCCTTGGTATATCTCACAAAATTCATCTTAAACCCTTCATTTGTAGTTTCATTCCTAATAAATAGGGCGTAGGCCACTGTCTGAAAGATCCACCGTCTTTCATCTGCTAATCCTAGGGACTCCTTACTGTATTCCTCGAATCTATTTACCATTCTGGCTGTTATATCTTCGGCAGTCTCCTTATGAATATCTATATTACTCAACTATTGTCACCTCCACCTTTGGCTTTAGGAGCCCTCTCTGATGATCTAGAGTGTATGTCACCTTCTCTACCTTAAGCTTGGGTTCATAATTCTCAAACTGTTCTTTGATCTTCATAAGGCCTTCTGCTCTATTTAAAGGAGAGTCTACAATACTACCGTCTATTCCTATAGCTCTTCCCAGAACAACCTCTCCCTGGATAACTGAGAGTAGGTTACAACCATTCTGAAGGATTCTTTCTATACCTTTAGCTTTCAAGTCTATCTTCTTATTGGCTTCCAAAATATATATCATGGGATTATTGCTCCTTGGTTAAAGTCCTCATGGACAACCTTCTTCTCTGTTTTTTTCTTTGGAGTACTGACTACTTTAATAGTGCCTTCTACTTCATCTATATACTCCTTAAGAGACAAACCAACATCGATCTTTCTTACCATTCCGTTATTTGTTATGTACTCATAGCCAGCATCATAGGAGTCTATGACAAACTTTCCTACGAGCTCTTGACCAAGCACAAAGTCCAGAACCTTCCCGGCTTCTGAATAGGCAATAAGAGTATCTAGAAGTACCTTAGGCTTTTGTCCAAGGTCACTTCTTAGGGAGATCTCCAGTTTTAAGCTCCCCAAAGAGAGATCTACTAATTCCAGTACCGGTTTTAGTCCTCTTCTTTTATGCTGCTCATAGTTAGCTCCACCACTCCTCTTAAGATTTTTAAAGTTTAGGGCTTTGATGTTGTTTCCATCAAAAGTTACAGAGAAGGGGATCTCTCCCAGTATTCCTATCATAGCTTTCCTCCTTATGCTGGCGGGGTGGTAGGTCTGTCCTCTGCATCTATATGAGTATGAGCATTATGAGAGCCTTTGTCTGTAACCACATCAGCACAATTGATGTCATGGTCAAAGTTACTCTCCTCTGCAGACACATTAAAGGATTCAGCGACTATATTTACCTCTCTTGCCTGAACATTGACTACCTTACCGCCCGAGATATCTATATCTCCCACACAGTCAATTTCTAAGAGACTTGTTTCCAGATTGTATTTAAGCCTGGTTCCATCTGGAAAGAAGATATACTTTATCTTTCCAGTATCTGCCGGAAGGTTCTTCCCTGAGTAGTAGGTTCCTACAATAAATCCTACACTGGGGGCATGGGGGAAAAAGATACAGACTACATCCTCTCCTATACTTGGCATCGAGTATTCCTTAGTCTTATTACTGTTGGTGGACAAAATCTTCAGCTCTTTAGAAATTACCCCTGGAGCATCATCATATACAACTCTGGCACTACACCTTTTATAATTAATAGAGGATATCTTTCCACTCCTCATAAACCTAAACTCCATCAGAATGCCAGCCTCCTTTTACCTGATATGCTGCAAGTATAACCGTTATCCAGGCTATGCGTTACAGACTCAATAAGGTAGGTCCCACTATATATCCCAAACCCATTCAATGATATAGTAAGCCCTGGAGCATACCCCACATCTCCTATATTGATTATGCTAACCTTGGTTTCATTCCTATTGCTGCTCCTAAGGAGCTTCTTAGCTCTTTCATCGAGAAACTTCTCCTTTTCCTCCTTTGTTCTTCCAGTAACCCCTGTATCCATATTCCTGTATAGTACTTTTCCTGTTTTGGCTTTATATAGACGACTTGCCGGGGCTTCAAACCTTCCTTTAAGCTGCTCCCCCAAGTCAGGGTCATAGTATGTAATCTCGCAGGCATCATAGACGTCCAGGTCATCGCACTGAAGGTTATATTTTATCAGTGATGATTTATTGAATGAGATAACGCTTGCTAAACTCTCATACTTCTCCTCATCAAAAATAATTATTTGGGAGTCTGTAATCTTCATTTTAAGCCCCTGTTCTCGAGCTACCCGGTATAATAGATGGGAATCACTCTCCTTTACCTGATCTATCTTGTCATAAAGAATGTCTTTCTCATAGTCATAGAATAGCCTCATAGAGTTCTTTTCAGCTATCTCCTGGGCTACCTCTCTGAGAGATACATTTTCCCAAGTTCCATCTCTCTTTACATCCTTTAAACCTTTAGAGATGTCCATCGAGGTTCCAGACACTGTCATTAGATCTGGAGCCCCACTAAAGGAAATATCATCTACGGTAAAGGTCCCACAATTAAGAGACCTGCCATCTCCTTCCTGGAGCCAGTTGCTAACTACTATCTCCATCTGGAACTTATCTCCTTTAAGTATTGGCCACTGATTGATCCATTTATCCCCCAAAAGAGTAAAGCTTGCAGAATCTCCTTTATCCAGGTTATCTGTATAGGAGGCACTTTTTAAATATGGTGTTATCTCTCCTGTAATATCTCTTCCCTCATAAATTATCCTTACATAGCTCCTTCTAGCTTTCATTATTGCCTCCAGGGAGGAAGAGTTGAGGTTTTCTCCTTAGGTATGTCAGGGCAGATCAATTCCGCATCACTACTGAAGATCACTATATTCATATATTTCGGATTTGCTTTTATTAATTCTTTTGAATGCTTATCCTCCCCATATACTTTATGACTGATACTGTCCCACATGTCTCCTTGAATAGTTTTGTAGATATCCACTTCTCTATCCAAAACTCAACCTCCTTTTTGATCTTTCAATTTCTTCTAATTTTTTTTCTATTTCATTTCCTATGAGTTTTCCTAAGTTTGTTGTTTCTTTTTCTATTTCTTTTAAAGAAAATATTTTATATTTATCAATTATAGGACTTATTGAAATATGGACATCTATTTTATTATTAACTTTTTGATTTAAATTATTCTCCTGGATTTTTGAAGCTAAGTCGGGGATCCCTTTTCCTACAAACATTCCCATTTTATTTCCAGCATCATACCAGAGAGATCTAGACCTTCTGCTGCCATCATGGGGTATTATTGATTCTTTAGAATCACCTACTATAGCCAGATGCGGACTAGTTACTACTCCACCTCTTCCATATGCCGGCACACTTTCTCCAGTGTACTTCTTATACTTTTCCTTAACCCATTTAAAGGCTCTTCCCGGCACATTAAATTTCTTCCAAAGATCAGTCAGCTTCAGTATCCCACCACTTATATAGTCATAGATATTCTTGAAACCCTTTTTTATAAGATCCCAATTCTTGTATATTGCATAACCAGGAATCATGTGAAAAAAAGCTTCCTTCACCAATGGGATTCCCTGTTTTAAATACGCTCCTGTTGCCTCAAACCCCTTCTTAATCTTGTCCCAGTTTTTATATATCAGATAACCTCCTGCAACTACTGCTCCTATCCCCAATATCCATGGATTGAATAAAGCTGCTTTTCCTACAGCTCCCAGTGTGGTTACCCCTGTCTTTAGGCCTCCTAATATAGCTCCCCATTGCTTCCAGCCTTTTATGAGCATAGCTGTATCCTTTAGGAAGATAAGATCCTTCTTAGTATTTCCCAGCATTTTCAATCCCATCACAGCTCCACTTGTGCTTAGCTTCAAACCTATAAACCCTGCAGCACCATATGAAAGCACCTTTGAAACTTCCGGATACTTCTCTGTAAACTCACTTATTCCACTACTAAACTCTCCCAGCATGCCAGCTGTACTCCTAATAGGAGGGAGAAAGAATCTTGTAGTTGCAGCTGCCATACCTGCAGTAGCTTTCATTGCCAGCTTCAGATCTGTAGCAGTTGTATCCAGCTTATTATTGTATTCAGCTATGACACTTCCTGAATACTTGCTGGCATCTCCTACAAGTTTAAAATTCTGCTGGAGAAACTCAGTGTTGCTTATAAGCATTCCCATGCTACTCATTGCTTCCTCACCAAACAGCTGTTTAGTTACTGATAACTGCTCAACTTTATCTAACTTATTAAGCCCCTCAAACACCTTCATCAGAGTCCCTTCAGAATCCTTATGAAGATCCTGAGCCACCTGAAGAGCATCTAAGCCCATCTTCTGAAATGCGCCAGAAACATTACTTGTTGCTGCTTCTCCTGATGCCAGAGTCCCGTAAAGCTTTCTTATAGCTGTAGAGGCAGTACTGGAGTCTTTTACTCCCAATGCAACAAGAGTTCCTCCCAGTGCGGCTGTTTGAGCTTCTGTAAAGTTGGCAAGTCTACCGAGAGACCCCACTGCAGTAGTCATTTCTGCAACCTGAGCCGGTTTTACCTTAATGCTATCACCTATAAGGTTCATCTGATCTGCCAAAACCATTACTTCCTTCTGACTCATCTTAAATGACTCCCTCCAGGTAGCCAGTGTATCACCAGCATCTCCAGCTTCCATATCAAAAGCTACTGATACTTTAGCTGTGTCTTCAGCAAACTTAGGGATCTCCTTTAAGTTTATTCCTGCCTGCCCTGCAGCTGCAGCAATTTCATAGATCTCAGCATTGAATTTGGGAATATCCTTAGTTGCTCTTTTAAGCTCCTTCTGAAACTTCTCTGCTTCCTTACCTGTTAGTCCTGTAGTTTTCCTTACATCTGCAAAAGCCTCTTCATCATCTATGGCAAACTTAACTGCTACTCCTAAAACTGCAGCTTCTCCTACTGATCTGGTAAAGGTACCTCCTGCATTATCAGAAACAGATCTCTTAAGTCCCTCATATGCTTTAAGCTTCTTCTGGCTAGCTTCTACCTTCTTCATTGATTTAGCAAGCTCTTCCTGGCTTTGAGAATACTTTTTAGTCTCACTCCTGGCTTCCTTCATCTGCCTCATGCCATCAACCAGAGCCTTCCTTTGCTTCTCAGTACTTATTTTCAGACGGTCCTCTGCCTTCTTAGCCCTCTTAAACTCATTTATCATGGCCTTTGTAGGTTTCTTAGTCTTGTTAAGGGATTTTTGAAGAGCCCCCACCTTCTTAGTGGTTTCATAGAGCTCCCTCTGCTGCCTCTTATACTCCTCTCTTCCCTTAGCAAATTGTTCCTCCAGTTTAGCTTCAGATTGCTTTAACTTTGATATAT
The DNA here is from genome assembly GCA_964430145.1 of uncultured Fusobacteriaceae bacterium. Taxonomy (GTDB): domain Bacteria; phylum Fusobacteriota; class Fusobacteriia; order Fusobacteriales; family Fusobacteriaceae; genus Propionigenium. The sequence continues at coordinate 5,874 of CAYSGC010000161.1, forward strand.
GCCTGCTTGTACTTTTTAGCTTATGCATTTCATCGCTAAGCTTCTTTAGTTCATTGGAAGACTTATTAAAACTTTTAGATAAAGAGGGATCCACCACCCCGCCAATCTTCATTATAAAGTTTCTGTTACTCACTAGGTATCGCCTCCAACCAACTTACTAATTCTTTCAGTCTCATCCGATAGAAGAACTCAGCTCCACTCTTACTAACCATCCCTGCCGTGAGGATGGCTTCCCTCAGCTTCTGAATTTTTTTCTCAGAATCGAGGTCTACCCAAGTAAGAAACCCTTGGCTGCTCCTGTTACTGCTGAAAACTCCTTATGATTTAATTTAAGAATTAATTCATATGGTAGCTTAGCTGCCTTAGCTGCCACCGATGCCTGATATGCAATGGAGTAATTTGCATCTGGAATAGGCTGAAAAAATCTATCCCTGAAGCTGGTTTCTGCCTCACAGATATCTGCTCCAGTTAAGGATCCAAAAT
>CAYSGC010000162.1:0-6327 GCA_964430145.1 uncultured Fusobacteriaceae bacterium
CATGTTTTTAATAGGATTTTTATCGGGGATCGCCTTTGTAGGGCTATGTATGTCCATCATCCTCATATATACAGCACACAGACAAAACAAGGAACTTCTTCAGCACATGGAAGTAGTGGAGGGAGTAGAAGAAGATGATGTTAAGAATATAATCAGAGAGAAAAGGAGGGAGTTTACAAAACTGGAAAATTTTGGAATGGGGGCTAACCTGAGACTCATAAAAAATAACTCCATAGAGGTGATAAGGGAGATCTCCCAGAAATACTCTCCAGATGCCAGGTATCCCCTCTATGAACTTACCCTGGAGGAGGCCCTCCTTCTTAATATCCACATCTCAGAGAGGATACTTAAGAGTTTGGAGGACAAGAAGCTGGAGATCTTTAAAAAACTCAAGCTCTCAAAGGTCCTTGAACTAAACGACTTTAAAAAGAAGGTCCAGTCCAACCCTCTCTACTCCAAAATGGAAAGATATAGACTCTTAAACCTTCTCTCCAGAGGGTGGATGCTGGCAAACATTGCCAACCCCAAGTACTGGCTAAAGAAGATCTTCTTTGACGGGACCTTGGAGATTGCCTCCAGGACCCTGGGGATTATTATTATAAACTCCGTAGGTACAGAATCCTACCGTGTATACAGCCGTAAATTTAAGGGGCAGCCATAGTGGCTGCCCCTTCTCTTCCTCTACTCCCCTCTTTCCGGGATAAGGTTTACTTCTATATAGTTGTCTCTGTCTATTGCTCCCCCGACAAACTTCTCTATATTTCTTCTCTTAATAAGGTCTTCATACTCCTCTGGAGTCATGATCTCAAATCCGTCTCCATAAGCTTCCCTTCTGTAGAGGTAGCTCATCCAGAAATCATTTTCCTTCAGCATATCTGCGTAGTTAAACCTGTAGTTTTCCACGGTGTTTTTGATCATCCTTCCTGGGTAATCTCCCTCTAGGAGTTTATCCACAGACCTCTTCACCGCTTCAGTTACCTCGTCCCTTCTTGTAGGGTCAGTTGTAAACCTTATAACAAGGTAGTTTTCCTTCTTTACAAGAGGGGTAAGCACAGCCTGACTGTTTATACTGTATACTCCCCCTATCTTCTCCCTTACATCCTCAAGCATTATATTATTTAGGATCTGTGAACTGGCAAGATAGAGTACCCTGTCCCTGTAAACGTAGTCCTTTCTGTATGGATATATAAGGGTTACGGCACTCTTCTTGTCCACACCCTTAACCAGATCATCCTTTATCTCCCCTTTAGGAAGTTCAATTCCCAGATCCCTGCTGGAGCTATCCTCATCCTCAGCTGGAAGGCTTGCTATATACTTTTTGATGAACTCCTCCATTGGGAGGTCTCTCAGGCTTCCAACTATGACAACCCTACTCCCCCTCATATTTCCATAGAGTTTCCTGAAGGCTTCCAGAACCCTGTCCTTTTTCAGGGCCTCTACCTCCTCTAACGTCATAGGCTTTCTTCTTGGGTGTCCCTGGGAAGCTATCTCCTTAATCCTGTCCCTGTAGAGGGTCATAGGGGAGTTACCCCTGTTCAGGATCTCCTCCCTCTCCTGATCTATCGTATTTCCATATATTGTATCATCTATCTTGGGATCTGTAATGAGAAGGTAGTTTATTGCAAGGGTAGTCTCCAGGTCCCTTCCTATGGTCTTTATATCGATCCCGTGGGAGTAATCCTTTATATATGGGGATATTGTGAGGTTCTTGTCCTTTAGGAATACATCCACTCCTATTGAATCCAGGTTTCCTATACCAGAGGCCGGTATCACATCGGTAAACTCAGATGCCAGGAATCCGTCGTAATCCAAGGTTGAACTTCCCCCGTCCTTAAAGAACTTTATGCTTATCTTATCCCTGTCATATGGGGTGTCCTTTACAATAACCTCTATGCCGTTTTCCAGTATATATCTCGTATTATGCTTCTCCTCCACACTTTCAAGGATTCTTCCCTCCTCTATCTCAGGAAGCTGAAGCTCCAGGTTATCGAGATCTATCTCATATTCAAGAGGTGTTTCTCCTCTTACCTCTTCTATGATCTCCCCTATCCTCTCCTTGCTCGGGACCTTTACGCTCTCACCATTTCCATTGGTTTTGGGAGCTGTCAGGAAGTATCCCACATTGTCGCTCTCATAGAGCTTTCTTGCGTATTCCCTTATATCCTCTGCCTCTATACCCTTTATTACCTCTGTGAAGACCTCAAACTGATAGTCCATCTCAGCAAAGATCTCTCCCTCAAGATGGAGCTTCTTCAGCTCAGCTGTAAAGGATTCACTCTCCATGCTGTCCCTATTCTTCTTCATATCCTCAAAGGTCTTGTAAAGGTTTGCCTTCTCTCCCTTGAGCTCAGTATCGGACACATCAAAGTAGGCCATGGTTTTCAGGTATCTCTGAAGCTCGTATATACCAGCCTCCATATCGTTCTCTCTCAGGAGGCCTCCCACTATGTGGATGCTGTCGTGGGGCCCCATGGGGAAGTTATAGGAGTATCCCTCTCTGAACTTCGGATCGGCTCCCTTTGCCTCCCAGGCGTATCTGTTTTCCAAGATACCTGTAAAGAGCATCTGTACAAGGTATTCCCTGTACTCCTCTCGTTTTGTGATGGCCCTTCTGTCATCCTTAACGATTATATCAAACATACTCTGGGTAATCTCATGGTCTGTAAAGGTATAGATCTCGTGCTCTCCCCTTCCAAGCCTGTAATCCTCATGCTTAGGTGCCCTTCTTCCCTTGTAGCTGAAGTACTTCCTTATGTACTCCTCTACTTCCTTTTTGTCAAAATCTCCCACAGCTATAACAGCCATGTTTTCAGGAACATACCACTTTTCATAGTATCTCTTGAGAAGCTCTGGTGTGGCATTTCTGATTATATCGGGATCACCGATGGGAAACCTCTCGGCGTATCTGGACTCACCAAATACGGCCTTCCTCTGGGCATCGGATATCCTCTGTCTCAGCCCCTGTCTCAGTCTCCACTCCTCTAGTATTACATTTTTCTCATCCTCTACATCCTGGGGAAGAAAGGTTATCTCTGTAGCCCACTCCCTAAGGATCTCAAAGGCCTTTTCCAGCTCCTCCGGCCTGTCTGAAGGCACCTGAAGCTTATAAACTGTTTCACCGAAACCAGTATGGGCATTTAGATCCGCCCCAAACTTCATTCCTGTAGACTGGAGGTATCTCACCAGTTCATTTTCAGGGTAGTTGGTGGTTCCATTAAATGCCATGTGCTCTATAAAGTGAGCCAGCCCCAGCTGGTCCTCATCCTCTTGAAGGGAACCCGCTCCCACCACAAGGTGCAGGGATCCCTTTCCCTCAGGTTTATGGTTGGGATAGATGTAGTAGGTCAATCCATTCTCCAGTATCCCCATATCCAGCTTGGGAGACATCTTGAGATCCTCCCCTAGTAGGGTAAAGCTGGATATGAGAATCAGAAATGCTAAAAGTAGTTTTTTCATGTGTTCTCCTCCTTAATTCTTATATATTTTAAGAATAACACAAGAATCCCCCATAGTCTAATAATTATAGTAAAATAGGGGGATATAATATAAATTTCACTAAATCCTATGGAATTTTTTATTTTAAAGTGATAATATATGAAAAAAACATGGGAGTGGGTCTATTATGTTGGAAAGATTTTATGAAAAGATGGAAAAGGAGAATGTCTGGAAAGGGAGGATCGATGATCCCAGGGACAGAGATTCATATAGATGGCACCAGGTTGTAGAAAGGATAAACCTCTTCGAACTGGAGGAGAGACAGTTTTCTGCCGAGGAGTTTGGTATCTGCTTTATAGGTTTTTGCTGTGATGCAGGGATAGAGCTTAACCTGGGAAGGGTAGGAGCTTCCAAGGGGCCTAGAGCCATCAGGGAGCAGATGTGCAACCTTCCCTTTAATTTTGAGGATAATATAAAGCTGTATGATATTGGTAATATCGTGTGCACCAAAAATACCGACCTCCAGGGAGCACAGGAGGCCCTGGCAGAGCTTGTAGCCCTTGTGAGAAGGGCGGGTCTCTTCCCGATAGTTTTAGGGGGAGGACATGAGGTTGCCTATGGTAACTACCACGGGATAAAGAGATCCCTTGGATCTTCAGATGACAGCATTGGAATTATCAACTTCGATGCTCACTTTGATATGCGTCCCTACGACAGGGGAAGTAACTCCGGTACGATGTTTAAGCAGATCGCCGATGAGTGTATAGCTGATGATGAGGATTTCCACTACATGGTCCTGGGAATTCAGGAGTATGGAAATACCAAGAGCCTCTTCACCCAGGCTGAAAAACTGGGGGTTAAGTATATTACCGGAGAAAACATAAAGGAAAGCGAGATTTTAGAGGTATTAAATAGGGTACATGGATTTATGAGGGGAAGGGATGCTATCCACCTCACCATATGTTCAGATGTTTTCGCTTCAGCCTTTGCTCCTGGAGTAAGTGCTCCCCAGCCCTTTGGTATAGATCCCAAGGTAAGCCTTGGAATATTGAAGAATATACTGAAGTCTGGAAGGGTAGCTTCCATAGATATTGCCGAGATATCTCCTAGGTTTGATGAGGACAACATCACCTCAAAGCTGGCCTCCATCCTGATCTTTGAGATGGTTTCCACCTTGGTAAAAGTCTATAACGACGAAGTATAGGGGGATTAAATGATTAGATTATTTTTATTTTGGTCGCTGCTTACCACCCTTACCTTCTCCTTTGGTATGGATACAGAGGTAGTCTATCAGGAAAACACCAGGTATCGTATTATGGGGCGTATCCCAAAGTTTGTAGATAAGGATAACAGTGCAAGGGAGCTTTCAGATGCTCTCAGGCTGGTTAACAGGGAGATCGAAGGTGACTTTACAGAGATAAAGAGGGAGGTCATCTCCTCGGCTCTTGAGTTTGGAGAGGAGTTTCCCAACTCCAACCTTCTGCCCTTTACCCTGGAAAGCACCTATGTCTTCCCAGGGAACAGTAAACTGCCCCTGGCATCTTTTCTCATCGAGACCGTCTACTACACTGGAGGAGCCCACCCTGTAAAGATATACAAAGGGTACACCGTGGACAATTATACCTACTACTCCCTGGATACCTTCTTCAAATCTCCAGAGGAGGCCAGGAAGTATATTGTGGAAAGGATAGAGGAGAGGATAGAGGAAAATCTGAAAAACTCCCAGCTGGGAAGGGAGGAGAAGATCTACTTTGACAACGCCAGGGTAGACCTCGATGATGCAGCCTTCTACTTCAGGGATAATAAGTTTGTTTTCCTCTTCCAGAGCTATGCCATAGCTCCCTACTCCAGCGGAAACCCGGAGTTTACCTTTACCTTCAGTGAGTTAAGGGAATTTTTGCATAATAAATGGACAGGTATATAACCTGTCCATCTTTTTTTCACCTATTCCAATAATAAGAGTTTAAATATTGTAATCCTCTAGAAGCTTAGCGTTTTCAATAGATCCAATAGCTACAAGAAGGAGAGATTCCTTTGGATCAAAACCTCTGTGCTGGAGGTTTATACCATAGCCCACAGTCCAGATCCCTCTGCTGTCTCTGTATGGATACTTTCTGAAGCCTTCGTGTCTCTTCAGGGTATCTAAGAATGGTTCCTTGGCCACTCCGGTTCTCAGCTGATCTGCTATCTCCTTGGCTCTTCCCTTTACCTGCCTGTAGTAGAGTGTCTTGCTCCCTCTGGAGGTGTACAGCAGCTTCCTTGCAGCTTTATCATACTCCCCCCTGTCCAGGTGTCCGATGGTCCCCTTAAACCTTAAAAGACCAGGGAGTCCCAGGTTAAAAGCCAGGTTTATAACAGCTTCCTGCCTTACCCTGTCAAGTTTATTAAACCAGTCGTAGTTTTCCAGCTTTTCCCTCTCATCCATCACTATCTTTTCCAGTATACGGGAGGCCGCCCTCTCACTTATACCATACTTGCTTATATTATAGTCGTACCCCACTATTATCCCGTCTTTAGTTGATTTCATCGTCTCAATATGTGTATAGTTATCCTTTATAGTTGAGACCTCTCTTATTCTTTTCTGCAGCTGCTTTTTAAGTGTATTGTCTGCTGCTGCCTCCAGTATCTCTGGATGACTCAGAAGCTCATCCAGTGCATTGCTCTCTCCATCCTCAGCTGTTATTGCTGTATCGGCGCCCTTCCTAATCTCTGTCTTTCCTGTGTTCATAGCAATAGCAGCCAGTAATAGTATCCCTGAAAAAGTAATTAATTTTTTCATAGTACCCCTCCGTAGTTGAATTTCAGTAGTTGAACTCCACCCCATTAAAGCGACAAAATTAATTATTTGATTTTTATAGACTATTCTCTAAAAATCTGCCCATCACTATCTGT
>CAYSGC010000163.1:0-6294 GCA_964430145.1 uncultured Fusobacteriaceae bacterium
AAATTTCATTATAATTAAGTTATAAACATGATGAAGTGAGGTACGACTATGAAAAAAATACTGCTTGTGGAAGATGAGTTTAGAATAAGAAAGATAACCAAGGACTTCCTTGTGGAGGAAGGATATAAGGTAGTGGAAGCTGCTGATGGAAGGGAAGCTATAGATAAATTCAACGGAGAGGCCTTTGATCTGGTTCTCCTGGATGTAATGCTCCCAGAGATAGATGGGTGGAGCGTGCTGAGGGAGATAAGGAAGGACTCCAATGTTCTGGTGATGATGCTGACGGCCAGAAGTGATGATTCCGATCAGATATTCGGCTATCAGCTAAAGGCTGATGACTACCTGACAAAGCCCTTTAATCCCGATCTTTTAATAGCAAGGGTAAAGGCTCTCCTCAGAAGAGGACCCAGCGAGAGCAAGGATGAGCTCAGCTTTGGAAATATAGTGATAAATGAAAAACAGTTTAAGGTCTTTATAGATGGGGAGGATATAGAGCTTACAAAGAAGGAGTTTGAGATGTTTAAATACCTCACTGAAAACAAGGGAAATGTCCTTACCCGTGAGCAGATACTAAACAGGGTATGGGGATACGACTACTACGGAGATTTCAGAGTGGTGGATAACCATGTGAAGAGGCTTCGTAAGAAGCTGAAAGCTGACTATATTGAAACTGTAAGAGGTGTAGGCTACAGATTTGAGGTGAAGTAATGAAGATTAGAAATGAGCTCTTTCTGATTATTATCTTTATAATTCTGACCTTTGGTATAACCCTTCAGAGTATAAATAAGTTCTACCTGGAGAGCTACTACATAGAGAGGGAGAGGAACCAGATACTTTTAATCGGTGATTCTCTTGAGAAATCCTATGTCCAGGAGGAAGTGGATGAGCTGGAAAACCTTAGGGGGATAAAGGTAAGAAGGATACCATATGAAAAGAACGGGGAAAACTTTCTTCTGGGAATATACTTTGGAGCCCTGGATCTTGAAAAGCTTATAAGCGGGAATATAATCCTCAACGACAGAAAATCCAAAAATACCAATACCAGAATAATAGTGTATGGGAAGTATATTCCAAAGACCAGTGAGGTCCTTGTGATAACAAGCCACGTGGGAAAGATAAAAAACTCAATAAATATCTACAGAAGGTTTACCCTGAATGTTGTAATGGTCTTCTTCATTGTGGGAATAGTGCTGGCCTACTTCCTCTCCATAAGAATAACCAAACCAGTGGTGGAGCTGGAGGAGGTAGCCAAGAGGATATCCCGCCTGGATTTTAATACAGGGATCAATCCCAATGGAAATACCGAGATAAAGAGTCTGGGTAACAGTATAGAGACCATGAGAAACAGGCTGAGAAGGGCTCTTCTGGAGCTCAGTGAAGCCAATGAAAAGCTCAAGGAGGATATAGAGAAGGAGAAGAAGATAGATAAGATGAGGAGAAGCTTTATAGCCGGGGTAAACCATGAGCTGAAGACTCCCATTACAATTATAAACAGCTACTCCTACGCCCTTAAGAAAAAGCTCAAGGGGGATGAGGGGATGGGCTACTACTGCGACGTGATCCTAGATGAGGTGGAGAAGATGGAGAAGATGGTAAACAGGCTTCTATTTCTCTCCAAGGCTGAAGCAGGTTTTCTGGAGATGAGACCGGAGGAGATAGATGTGGAGGATGAGCTATCCACCCTTCTGGCCAAGTATGGTGCTATAGTTAAGGAGAAGGGGATAACCCTAAACTCTAACCTGAACCCCTTGACGGTTACCTTTGACAGGGAGCAGCTGGGGATAGTACTGGATAACCTTATGAGCAATGCCTTTAAGTATGTTAAGAACTACGGGGAGATAAGGGTAGGAACCTATGAGGAGGGGAGCAGCGGTGTAATAAAGATATACAACACTTCGGATCCCATAGGAGATGACAAGCTTGAGAAGCTGTGGAATCCCTTCTTTATTCTGGACAAGTCCAGAAGTAAAAATGGAAAGAGTACCGGACTTGGTCTCTCCATCGTGAAGAATATAATGGACAACCATAGGGGGAGCTACTCAGCTGAAAATAAGGATTCAGGAGTCCTCTTTACAATAAGGATACCTAAAAAAGTGAGTTAACCCTCACTTTTTTTATTGATTTTTTTAAGGAAGTGTCCCATATGGCACGAGGACTTTTAGTATTGTTTCGCTACAAAAAAACTATATATCAAAATAAAGAACTGATTCTGAACATGCATACAGTTTGTGGAAAAAATGCACGCTGGAGGGGCTATTTTTACACTTGATTCTTTTACAAATAGGGGGTAATAATAATATCAGTGTTTTAAAGGTTAGAGCGTGAAAAGTTAACAAGGGGGGAGCTGCTGTGAGTAGCAAAAATGAACTAGATGTTTACCTCTTCCATAGGGGGGAACACAAGAGAGCATATGAATTTATGGGAGCTCATAGTATTCCTGGGGGAATAATATTTAGAGTCTGGGCACCAAACGCCCGCTCTGTAAGTGTTGTGGGAGACTTCAACTCGTGGGATGGAAGGAACCATTCCATGAAAAGGGTCAACGCTGAAGGGATCTGGGAAGTGGAGATAGAGGGTCTCTCAGAGGGGACAATCTATAAGTATGCTATAGAGGATCAAAACGGAACTATCGTCAATAAAAGTGATCCCTATGCATTTTACTCGGAGGTAAGGCCAAATACAGCATCTGTAATCTATCCCATGAAACCCTATGAGTGGACCGATGAGAAGTGGGTAAAGAAAAGGGATAGACTGAACCACTATGAAAATCCCATGAATATCTATGAGGTTCACCTGGGATCATGGAAGAGGGGAGAGAACGGAGAGTTCCTTAACTACAGGGAGATAGCAGATGAACTGGCAAAGTATGTAAAGAATATGGGATATACCCATGTGGAGATAATGCCCGTGGGAGAGTATCCCCTGGATGCTTCCTGGGGGTATCAGGGAACAGGATACTACTCTGTAACCAGCAGGTATGGTAAGCCTGAGGATCTGAAGTATTTTGTAGATACCCTTCATAAAAAAAATATTGGTGTAATACTGGACTGGGTGCCAGGACACTTCTGCAAGGATACCCACGGCCTCTACAGGTTTGACGGGACCCCTACATATGAGTACTCCTGGAACCTTTTAGGAGAAAACTATGACTGGGGTACAGCAAACTTTGACCTCGGGAGAAATGAGGTAAGAAGTTTTCTTATCTCCAATGCCCTCTACTGGATGAGGGAGTTTCATATAGATGGTCTAAGAATAGATGCAGTAGCCAACATGATCTATCTGGATTACGGCAAGAGCGGCCACCCGGAACTGAAAAATGAGTATGGAGGGAATGAAAACCTTGTGGCGGTGGATTTCCTCAGAAGAGTGAATAAAGCGGTACTGGAGGAGTTTCCGGGCAACTATGTGTTTGCCGAGGAATCCACAGCCTGGCCTATGGTGACCAAACCCGACTATGTAGGGGGACTGGGGTTTACCTATAAGTGGAATATGGGGTGGATGAACGATACCCTGGATTATATGAGTAAGGACTCCCTCTATAAGAAGTGGCACCATGAAAATATAACATTTTCCTTTGTCTATGCCTATGCAGAGAACTATACCCTACCCCTCTCCCACGATGAGGTGGTCCACGGGAAGAGATCTCTTATAGATAAGATGCCCGGGAGCTATGAGGAGAAGTTTCCAAACCTCAGATGTCTTTACGGGTATATGATGGGGACTCCCGGAAAGAAGCTTCTCTTCATGGGAGGAGAGTTCGGACAGTTTGCTGAGTGGAAGTTTGATGAGGGGCTGGACTGGCACCTTCTGGACTACCCTAAGCACAAGGAGATGAAGAGGTATGTGAGGGACCTCAATCGTTTCTATAAGAGGGAAAAGTCTCTCTGGGAGAAGGATATCCATGGGGACGGGTTCCAGTGGATAGACTGCCTCAACCACGAGGAGAGTCTCATAACCTTTATCAGACGGGGAAAGGATAAGGATGAGTTCCTTGTGGGAGTGTTTAACTTTACCCCGGTGGAGAGAAGGAACTACAAGGTGGGGGTTCCAAGGTTTACAGTATATGAGGAAGTGTTTAACAGTGATCTGAAGATATATGGGGGAAATACAGAGAAACCCAGGGAAGAGATCCATCCAATAAGAGAGGGATGGAATGATATGAAACAACATATATTAATAGACGTGCCGCCACTTTCGGCAGTTTATTATAAAGGGAAATTTAAAAGGAGAGGGTAGGACTATGGCTAAGAAGAACATAATAGCTATGATATTGGCAGGAGGTCAGGGGAGCAGACTAAAGCCCCTAACAGAAAAAATTGCAAAACCAGCAGTTCCATTTGGAGGAAAGTACAGAATAATAGATTTCCCTCTGAGCAACTGCACAAACTCGGGTATAGACACTGTGGGGGTGCTGACCCAGTATGAGCCATTTATCTTAAATAAGCATATAGGAATGGGAGCTCCGTGGGACCTTGACAGAAAAAATGGAGGGGCAACGGTGCTGCAGCCATATACCAATATGGATGGGGGAGACTGGTATACGGGAACTGCCAATGCCATATATCAAAATATTAACTATATAGACAGCTATGATCCGGAGTATGTGCTGATCCTTTCAGGGGATCACATCTACAAGATGGACTACAGTAAGATGTTTAACTTCCACAAGGATATGGGAGCAGAGGCTACAATAGCCGTAATAGAGGTGCCAGAGGATGAAGCTTCAAGGTTCGGTATTATGAATACCAATTCCGATTACTCCATCTACGAGTTTGAGGAGAAGCCGGAAAATCCAAAGAGCAACCTGGCTTCCATGGGAATCTATATATTTAAGTGGGATCTGTTAAAGAAGTATCTCCAGGAGGATCAGGAGGACCCTGAATCCAGCAACGACTTTGGTAAGAATATAATTCCTAAGATGCTAGGGGACGATAAGAAGCTCTTTGCATATCCATTTAAGGGATACTGGAAGGATGTGGGGACTATAAAGAGCCTGTGGGAGGCTAATATGGACCTTCTGGACTCGGAAAATGAACTGAATATCTTTGACAGGGACTGGAGGATCTATTCTCCCCAGGAGGCTTATCCCCCTCAATTTATAGGGCCAGATGCAAAGATCGACAACTCCATGGTAGTAGAGGGATGCGAGATAGAGGGAGAGGTAGTGAACTCTGTAATCTTTGCAGGGGTAAAGGTAGGTAAGAATACCAAGGTAATAAACTCTGTAATCATGGAAAATACTGAGCTTGAGGAAAATGTAATAATCAATAAGGCTATACTGGGGGCTCATGTAACTGTAAAGGATCATACAGTTATAGGGGATGGAAAGGAAGTAGCTGTGATAGAGGATTATAGAGTAGTAAATGGAAATAAGATATTAAAGTAACTTTAGGGGGAAGAAGATGTTAAATAACTATATGGGAGTTCTACTGTTAGGGGAAGACGATACAGATATAAGAGGTTTGACTAAAAATAGATCCATAGCTTCTATACCAATTGGGGGAAGATACAGAGTAATAGATTTTGCTCTGTCAAACCTTACCAATGCAGGGGTAACTAATATTGGCCTCTACACAAAGAAGATAAATAGCAGATCCCTTGTGGACCACCTGGGAGACGGAAGTCCTTGGGATCTTGACAGAAAGAGAGACGGATTATTCCTATTCCACGCCTCTGGAGCTACAGAAGGCGGGATTACAGATGTGACTAATCTGAAGAACAATCTGGAGTATCTCTACAGAAGCAAGCAGGAGCATGTAATTGTGGCCACCTCCTATATGGTGTGCAATATGAATATCAAGGATATGATCAGGGCCCACGAAGAGAGCGGAGCAGACATAACAATGGCATATAAGACTGTGGATAATGCAGATATAGCTTTTGAAAACTGTGATACTGTAAAGGTGGGAGAGGATAATAACGTCATTGGAATAGGTAAGAACCTTCACTTCAGAAAGAGGGAGAATATCTCCATGGAGACCTTTATCCTTTCCAAGGAGCAGCTCATAAGATTCCTGGGAGAATCTACCCAGGGAGGGGAGTACAAAAATATAAGGGATCTCCTTACTGTGAGCAGAGGAGAGCTTGTGGTAAAGGGATATGAGTTTGACGGATACCTAAAGTGTATAAACAGTACAAAGCAGTACTATGACCTCAATATGGATATCTTAAACAGGGATATCAGAAGGGATCTCTTCTTTAAAAATGGAAGCATATTTACCAAGATAAAGGATACTCCTCCAACGAAGTTTACCACTGGTTCCAAGGTAACCAACTCCTTGATAGCCAACGGGT
>CAYSGC010000164.1:0-2668 GCA_964430145.1 uncultured Fusobacteriaceae bacterium
TCATGTATTTGTTGATTCTGTTGGTTCCTACTCCTCTGATACCTCTCATTCCACCGGTTCCAAATTCCAGGTCCTTATAGAATCTCTCCTCTATCTCCTTGGGATCATTAGCTATTCCCCTTAGTTCTTCTCTGTCTGCCTCATCAATACACTGTGAGTTTAGCCATGTATTGTATAGATCTTGTATTCTGTCTTCCATCATTTCTCACTTCCCCCTTGTATTTTGCTAGTATAATTTTATGACAACTCCAGGGAAATTGCAAGACATTAAAGGGAAGTTGTACCTGCCTAAAGAATAGGAGCCACCCCTTATGACCTCTCCTCTACTTCCTTAATAGGGGTTCCCTGGTGAAAGAACATCTTCCACCCATCCCCATACCTCTTCCAGATAGAGCTTCTTAGGGAGTACTTCCCCTCCCTTTTGTGATGCTTAATGACCTTATAGGTAGCTAAGATACACTCCTCACTTAATGGCTGGATATCAAAATCCACTATTTCCATCTGAGGTTTCTCCTCCACAGCATCTCCTCCTACCCTTTCTAACCCGCTGTCTACAGATTCTCCCTCTCTATGGATATAGACTTGGCCGCTACTGCAAAATTCCTTAAAACCATCTACCAATAACTCACAGGTTTTCTCTATGGAACCTCTCACTTCAGGCTTCAAAAGATCACCTTCCAAACTCAATATATGTTCTCTTAATTTCATCCCCTATCACCTCTTTATTAAGGAGATTAAGCTTTCTCAACTTCTTCTTCCCTTCTTCCAGCAAGGATCTTCTCCGCTGCAAAGATAGATACCCCGTTAGCAATAAATCCTGGCAGAAGCTCATACATGTAAGCACCGTATCCCAGCTCCTTCCACACAAGCATTACAAGCATTCCAGTTAGCATCCCCAGGAACACGCTCTTCCAGTTGATCCCCCTGATGTAGAGGGTTGCAAGGATAGCTGGTCCGAACACTGCTCCAAATCCTGCCCACGCATAGGATACAAGGGCAAGTACATGTGCTCCAGGATTCAGTGCCAGCACCACAGCTATTGCTGAGATAGCCACTACACAGATTCTTCCTACCCACATAAGCTCGCCGTCTGTTGCGTCCTTCTTTATATACTTATAGAAATCCTCTGTAAGAGTTGTAGAGGATACCAGCAGCTGGGAATCGATAGTTGACATGATAGCTGAAAGGATAGCTGCAAGAAGTACTCCCCCTACCCAAGGGTTAAACAGCTTGGAGATCATGTAGATAAATACTCTTTCAGCATCTCCCCCCATCATATCAGTTGTGGCAAAGAGGGCTACCCCTGTAAGTCCCACAGCTATAGCTCCTCCAAGGGAGATAAATACCCAAATCATAGCTATCAGTCTCGACTTATCCAGCTCCTTTACACTCTTGATACTCATAAATCTTACAAGGATGTGAGGCTGCCCGAAGTATCCCAGCCCCCATGCCATAGAGGAGATAATAGCCGCAAGTCCTATCTTCTCTCCCCCGTTTTCCATGATATTCATGGTCATATCCCTCACCTGCATAGCTGCTTCCATTCCGTCTATTCCTCCGCCAGCTCTAAAGGCCATAGTAGGAACCAGGATTATAGCTCCAAACATAAGAGCTCCCTGGAAGAAATCCGTCCAGCACGATGCCAGGTATCCTCCCATAAATGTGTAGAAGACTATTGTAAGGGCTCCCACAACTACAGCCACCTGGTAGTCTATTCCAAGCATAGTTTCAAAGAGTTTTCCTGCAGCTACCAGTCCAGAAGCCGAGTAGATGGTAAAGAACACAAGGGTTACTATAGCTGAAAAGTTTCTTATAAGCCCCGTGTTGTCCCCCAGCTTCTTCTCCAAAAATGTAGAGATAGTCAAGGTATCCGTTTCCTCCGTCTGCTTTCTCAGGCTCTTAGCCACAAACTTCCAGTTGAGGTAGGTTCCTATGAGGAGTCCTATTGCTATCCATATCTGGTTTATCCCGTAGAGGTAGATTGCTCCAGGCAGTCCCATTAGCAGCCATCCGCTCATGTCGCTGGCCTGGGCTGAAAGGGCTGTTACCCACGATCCCATTCCTCTACCACCTATTAGATAGTCCTCTACTCCGCTGGTTCTCTTATAAAAAAATACTCCTATTCCCATTAAAAATACTAGATATATTCCAAAAGTTATTAGTGTCTCAATTCCCATCTTCATTCTCCTTCTTATTCTGAATTTTCATATTCCCGGCATCTTCTGCCCAGCCTCAATCTCCAACAATTCTCAGTAACCCCGAGGGGAATCTCCTTTATCTTTACAACCCTGTAGATGAAACTATACATACTTCCCTCCTAAACTTTTATTTATCTATGAAATAGATTTACTCCCGATAAATGATAAAATAAAAAGCCCCTTAGATGCTCTTGCACCTAAGGGGCTAACTCAGCTGAATAAAAGAACTTTCTTCTTCTACCTCACACTCTTTAACCATAGATGCAAATCCAGTTTGACATTCAACTCAAAATGGATTTTCACCTATGATCAACAATCACAAACACAAATCCTTCTATGGCATAATGGGGCTGTTGTTAAGTGTTAAGGCATTGATTAACTTCATTTTCTTCCTCCGAAATATTTATTATGTTAATAGAATATCATAACTCCAGTCCATCTGTCAAAGAAAAAATAATTTTTGTGCTCTG
>CAYSGC010000164.1:2768-6276 GCA_964430145.1 uncultured Fusobacteriaceae bacterium
TAGAATATCATAACTCCAGTCCATCTGTCAAAGAAAAAATAATTTTTGTGCTCTGCAGAGGGACTTTTATATGATTTTTCTCATACTCTACTGGAGGTAGAGCACTTTTCATCTAATTTATAAAATATCTATTTTGCACCTTTCTCTTGAAAAAAAGGTGCCCAAAGTTCAATAGTTCCAGTAAATGTCTTTTTAAGTAAAGCAATATTTCCGTTTCTTTTATGGGCTCTAGATAGAACCTAATAAGTCCGACGAAACGACGTTCAATATTCTGTGAAGCTCGACGACTACCTGCAGTCGACCAAAACCTCTAAAAAATACTCTTTAATAGTACCTTTGAATAATTATACGCTCCTTCTTTTTATCGATATGACTTCGACTTATTTAACTGCTAGACCATAAAACAGACTAAGTTCCGCAGGACATCCAAATATATTTTAATCATAAATTTATACCAATTGCTAAGCTTTAACGGAAAGTTATCTATACGAACTCTAAAATGGGGTTCATAGTCGTCGAGCATCACAACAGAAAACTCCTTCGTTCCGTTACACTCCTTCAGGCTCTGTAGAGAGCCCGGCAAAGGAACGAACAATCTGCATTTACCCAATAAGACAATTATGAACCCCTAGACTTTCTTTGGTTCGTTTTGACTTTATTCTTAGTTTACTTCAGTAAGCTTTAGAAAAATGGTATGTCATGACAAGAAATGAACTCACTCTATACAATAAAAAAAGCTGCCCCTAAGGGCAGCTATATCTATCTATTAAAATACCTCGTACTTTGCTACAGTATTTCTTATTCTGTTAAGAGTTCTGTCTCTTCCGATGATTGAAACTACATTGTAAAGTTCAGCTCCTCTTGCCTGACCAGTTACCACTACTCTTAGAGGCATAAGAACCTTTCCAGGTCCCTCTCCGATCTCCTCCATAGTCTCGTTAAGCATAGCCTTTGCTTCCTCTACAGTAAGCTCCTCTCCTGCAACCTCAAGCTTAGACATAAACAGCTTTATAGAAGCCTTTCCAGTCTCATCGTTGATTGCACTGTACATTTTGTCGATGGACTTTCTATCCTTCTTGTTCATATCCTCAGTTGCCACTGGAAGTTCAAACTCATCTACATAGTAAAGGTGAGCTTCCTTAGCGATCTGCTTTAGAGTATTTGCTCCCTCTCTAAGGATCTCAACAACAGTTGTCAGAGCCTTCTCCTCCTTCTCAGTCAGAGTCTCTCCGATATATCCCTCAGCTCTGAAGAATGGCTTAGCCAGCTCTACAAGCTCTCCCAGGTCCTTCATTCTCATGTGCTGGTTGTTAACCCATCCAAGTTTCACAAGGTCGAATACAGGTCCTCCAAGAGATACGTTGTCGATGTTGAAATTGTCGATGAACTCCTGTAGTGAGAAGATCTCCTTGTTCTCTCCAAATGAGTATCCCATCAGTCCAAGGAAGTTTACAAGACCTTCCTTCAGGTATCCCTCATCTCTGTACCAGTTTAGAGATACTGGGTTCTTTCTCTTTGAGATCTTTGTCTTGTCCTGGTTTCTAAGAAGCGGCATGTGGATAAACTCAGGCTCCTCCCATCCAAATGCTCTGTACAGCTGGATGTGCTTAGGAGTTGATGCGATCCACTCCTCTGCTCTGATTACGTGAGTGATATTCATCAGGTGATCGTCCACTACGTTAGCCAGGTGGTATGTTGGGAATCCGTCAGCCTTTAGAAGAACCTGGTCGTCGATCTTGTTGTTTTCAAATCTAACCTCTCCTCTAAGTCTGTCCTTGATTACAGTTTCACCCTCATATGGCATCTTTAATCTGATTACATATGGCTCTCCAGCTTCTAGCTTAACCTTGATCTCCTCTTCAGTTAGAGACCTGCAGTGCCCGTCATATCCTGGAGCCTGCTTCATTGCTTTTTGTCTCTCTCTTAACTTCTCAAGTCTGTCTCTTGTACAGAAGCAGTAGTAAGCCTTTCCGTCCTCTACAAGCTTTCTTGCATAGTCTCCGTATAGGTGGAATCTCTCAGACTGTCTGTATGGTCCTGTGTCTCCTCCAACATCTGGACCTTCCGAGTAGTCTAGTCCCAGCCACTTTAGAGTTTCGAAGATCATCTCTTCAGATTCAGGTGTAGATCTTGTCTGATCTGTATCCTCTATTCTCAGGATGAAGTCTCCTCCGTTTTTCTTTGCAAATGCAAGGTTAAACAGTGCAATATAAGCTGTTCCCACATGTGGATCTCCAGTTGGAGATGGAGCTATTCTTGTTTTTACTTTTGCCATCTTTAGTTCTCTCCTTATACTCTTTATATTAAACTTTTATTTATCTTTGATCTGTTACATCTTCTTCCATCTGAGATACCCGGTTATAAATGAATCCAGATCCCCATCCATTACAGCCTTTACATTACCCGATTCCACAGAGGTTCTGTGGTCCTTTACCATGGTGTAGGGCTGGAATACATAGGATCTTATCTGGCTTCCCCATCCTATCTCATTTTGCTCACCCTGAAGCTTCTTCATCTCATCTTCCTTCCTCTTCATCTCGATCTCCAGAAGTTTTGATTTAAGGAGCTTCATAGCTGTTTCTCTGTTTTTAAGCTGGGATCTCTCCTTCTGACATGTTACAACCACTCCGCTTGGCAGGTGGGTTATCCTCACCGCTGAATCTGTGGTATTTACGTGCTGTCCTCCGGCTCCGCTGGCTCTGTAGGTATCTATCTTCAGATCCCCGGCATTTACTTCTATATCTGTGGCTTCGTCCACTTCCGGCATGACATCTATAGATGCAAAGGAGGTGTGCCTCTTCTTGGCTGCATCAAAGGGAGATATTCTTACAAGTCTGTGAACTCCCTTCTCACTCTTGAGGTAGCCATAGGCCCTCATCCCCTCTACTGCAAAGGTTACAGACTTAACTCCTACCATATCCCCGGGCATGAAGTCAAGCTCGGTAATTTTGTACTTCTTTTCATTACACCATCTTGAGTACATCCTGTAGAGCATCTCCGCCCAGTCGCAGGATTCAGTTCCACCTGCCCCTGCATGGATGGTCACTATGGCACTGTTGGAGTCATACTCACCGTCTAGGAGAAGCTTTGTATCATAGGCCTCTATAGATCTTCCCAGAACCTTTATCTTCTCCTCCAGCTCACCGGCAAACTCCTCCTCACCGCTCTCAACGAAATCGATGAGTACCTCTATCTCATCTGAGTACTCCTGGAGTCCCTGAAACTCTCCCACTATCTCCTTGAGGGAGTTCATCTCCTTTATCACCTTTTCACTGGATCTCTTGTCGTTCCAGAATCCCTCGGCCATGGTCTTGTCCTCTAGGGACTTTATCTTCTCTCCCTTGCCTTCAAGGTCAAAGAGACCCCCTTATATCATCTAGTTTTTCCAAATAGTCGCTATACTCTCTCTTTATATCTAGTATGTCCACCATCTTCCTCCTTAAATTCAAAAAGAGTCTTTAATCTGTCTAAAAACCCCTCCCTTTCCTCAGCTGCCACACCTTCAAGT
>CAYSGC010000165.1:0-6242 GCA_964430145.1 uncultured Fusobacteriaceae bacterium
ATTTAATTGCTAATGTCCTTTGACTCGTTCGCTTCGGTCTCCCTCGCGGACAAGAAGTATAATATCACTATTACAGCCTTCCGTCAACACTTTTTGTGGTTTTTTTAAAACTTTTTTCACAAAAACTTTTTTTGTTTATTTTTTAATTATTTTTAATTTTTAAAGTACTAAATATAAAAACAAAAAAAAGGGAGAAGTTAAACTTCTCCCTCTTTAATTTATCCATTAATTTTTTTATTTTTCAAAAAATACCTTGTAAGCTTTGTAGGTTTCATAGATATCATACTTTGAAGCTAGCTCAAATGGTGAGTGCATAGATACCACTGCCGGTCCTGCATCTATAGTTCTTATCCCGTGGTGAGCCAGATACATTGCCACTGTACCTCCTCCACCTTCATCTACCTTTCCAAGCATCGCCATCTGCCACTTGATATTGTTCTCATTGAATAGTCTTCTGATCTCTCCTACATACTCTGCATCAGCGTCACTTGTTCCACCCTTTCCTCTTACTCCAGTATACTTGGTTACAACTATTCCATAACCAAGCTTAGAAGCATTTTGCTCATCGTGTACAGATTTAAATATAGGGTTTATTCCTGCACTTACATCCGATGATAGAGCTCTCGAGTTCCATAGACACTTTCTCATAAGGTAATCATTGTACTTATCTCCCATCATCTTATACATGATGTCAGATACAAAGTATTCTATATAGAAGGACTGAAGACCTGTAGATCCTGCTGATCCAGTCTCCTCCTTATCTGCTAGGAAGCATACTGCTGTCTTTTCAGGTGCTTCCTCTAGATCAAGGATAGCCTTTAGAGATGTATATCCGCATATTCTGTCATCGTGACCATATGATCCCACGATTCCTCTGTCAAATCCTACATCCTTTGCTTTATGAGCTGGAACTAACTGAAGCTCAGCCGACATAAAGTCTTCCTCTTCCATTCCATACGTTTCATTCAGCTTCTCTAAAACAGTATACTTAACTCTTTCCTTTACGTCCTCATCTGTAATCTCGCTAGGTATACTTCCTACTATTATATTCAGCTCCTCTCCCTTGAATACTTCCGATGACTTTCTCTCTCTCTGTACATTTGAGTCAAGGTGAGGCAGGATATCTGGAATTGTGAATACCGGGTCGTTTTCATCCTCTCCAACTATAATATCCACCTTGTCTCCGTTGCTTAGGATTACAGTTCCGTGTAGTGCCAGAGGTGTTGACACCCACTGATACTTCTTTATTCCACCATAGTAGTGCGTTTTCATCATTGCGTACTCTGAATCCTCATATAATGGATTTTGCTTTAGGTCTATTCTCGGACAATCGATGTGTGACACCACAAAGTTTATTCCCTCTAAGATATCCTTCCTACCTATTACTACCAGTACTATATTCTTTTCTCTGTTTATATAGTATACCTTGTCTCCAGCCTTTAAACCTTCGAACTCCTCTATACTTTTAAATCCATTTTCTTCAGCCAGCTTGATGCTCTCTCTAACAAACTCTCTCTCCGTCTTCCCTATATTCAGAAAGTGCTTGTATCCCTCTGAAAAGTCGAAGATCTCCTTTCTAGCTTCATTAGTTGCGCTCTTCCAACCATTTTCTCTAGTGTATCTCATTGCATCCCCCTTTTATACCTTTTATCTATACAGCTATTTTAGTTTTATTTTTTAGAATAAGCAATAGATTTTGTCCAGATTATAAAAAAAGACTGTGAGCTTTTTCTCACAGTCTATATCTATACTATCTATCCCTTACTTTTTAAGTCTCTCTGCTATTTCCTTTGTTGCTTCCTCGAAACCTGGCTTCTCCAGAAGAGCAAACATATTCTTCTTGTACGCCTCTACTCCCGGCTGATCAAATGGGTTTACCCCAAGTAAATATCCGCTTACAGCACAAGCCTTCTCAAAGAAGTAGTACATGTATCCCAGGTGGTATGGAGTTGCCTCTGGAATGTTTATTACAAGGTTAGGTACCCCTCCGTCTGTGTGAGCTAGGATAGTTCCCTCTGCAGCCTTCTTATTTACATAATCCATGCTCTTTCCAGCTATGTAGTTAAGACCGTCAAGGTTAGCTTCATCCTCCTCTATAACAAGATCAAGCTCTGGGCTCTCTATGTTGATAAGAGTTTCAAATAGGTGTCTCTTTCCATCCTGAATATACTGACCCAGTGAGTGAAGATCTGCTGTGAAGTCTGCCGATGCAGGGTATAATCCCTTTCCATCCTTACCTTCAGACTCTCCAAACAGCTGCTTCCACCACTCAGCGATATAGTGTACTCTCGGCTCATAGTTTATCATAAGCTCGATATCCTTCCCCTTTCTGTGAAGGATGTTTCTAACTGCAGCATACTTATAGCAGTCATTTTCTCCGTATGGCGCCTTATAAGATTCCATGGCATCTGCTGCTCCCTGCATAAGCTCATCTATATTAATTCCCGCAGCTGCAATAGGCAGTAGTCCCACAGCTGTTAATACTGAGAATCTTCCTCCAACATTATCTGGTACTACAAAGGTCTCATACCCTTCACCAGTAGCCAGCTGCTTAAGAGCTCCTCTTGCCTTATCTGTTGTAGCGTATATTCTAGACTTTGCTTCCTCCTTACCATACTTCTCCTCCAGCATCTTCTTGAAGATTCTGAAAGCTATAGCAGGCTCAGTTGTTGTTCCAGATTTTGAGATAATATTTACGGAGAAGTCTCTCTCTCCAATTACATCTATAAGGTGTTTAACATAAGTTCCTGATATATTTGTTCCTGCAAAATAGATCTCAGGAGTGTCTCTCTTTTCCTTAGGAAGGTTGTTGTAGAATGTGTGAGATAAGAAATCTATGGCAGACTTAGCTCCTAGGTAGGATCCTCCTATTCCTATAACAATCAGAACCTCCGAGTCCTTCTTAATCTTTTCTGCTGCATCCTTTATTCTTGCAAACTCGCTCTTATCGTAGTTTACCGGAAGGTCCAACCATCCTAGGAAGTCGTTTCCTGCCCCGCTCTTATCCTCCAATATCTTTGCCGATGTCTCAACATAGTCCTTAATAAGATCTACTTCAGTTTCTGCAAAAAAATTAAGTGAATTTGAATAATCAAATGAAAGTCTTCTCAATGCTATCACTCCTATACTATTATTTTTCTAGTTCATCTATTCTTTTTTGTAATTCTTGAATAACCCTTTGATTTTCTTCAACCTGTCCCTTCAGTATCTCCAGGGTATCTTCCATTCCCTTTACCTTGGACAGATATAGATCCGTATCAAAGCCAAATTTATTGAGCTCCTTAGCAAATTCATATACTAAATTTTCCAGTATTACCAGATCTCCCCTGCTAGCTTTTTCCGTGTCCAGCTTATTTAATGTCTTTGATAGATAGTAGGCGAACTCATACCTGGTAACCTCTTTTTTTCCCTGAAAGATATCTGAATTTTCCATCCATATATCCTTCTTAATAAGATTATCTATAGATCTGTAAGCCCAATGCTCCTTGTTCACATCTTTAAAGCTAACCTCTGAAAAAATAGTGGAAGAAAGTATTAAAAATATTACCAGTATTCTTTTCATAAATAAATCACCACTTTTTTCGTCATCATCTCTCAAAAGTATAACACAAGAATTTTCCCTTATCAATAAAGCCTTAGCTCTATATTTATTCACCTTTAGATCAATTTTTTAGTTTCTGATTTAATTTTAAACAAAAAAATAAAAAAACCTGTCTTTTCGACAGGTTTAAACTTCGCTGTATGGCTGGGGTAGTTGGATTCGAACCAACGCATGCCGGAATCAAAATCCGGTGCCTTACCGCTTGGCGATACCCCAACAACAGAAAGAATGATAACATAAATTGATGCCTTTGTCAAAGGTTTTTCAAAAAATAAAAAACAAGCCCATTGGGCTTATCTTTTATCTTTATTCCACCTCTGCTGCAACTACCTCTTCATTTACAGTTTCACTATACTTTGCAATTACAACATCAGTTACTTCCTGTCTCAGTTCTGGCGTAATAGGATGAGCTATATCCTTATACTCACCATTTGGCATCTTTCTTGAAGGCATAGCTACAAACATCCCCTTTTGACCGTCAATAACCTTTAATCCATGGATTACAAAGCATTCATCAAAGGTAATATCAGCATAGGCCTTCAGTTTCAGCTCATTCTCATTTTTTACAGTTCTTAATCTCACATCAGTAATCTTCATTGTACTTAAGCACCATCCTTTTCCTTATGTTGTGTTATAAAAAGTTACAAAGATATACTTCGCAATCTTTAAAAAGATTTTTTAAAGTTTCATATGTTTCATGTGCAATATTCCTTCTCACCAGTGTAAAATAAGTGCTGCCGCTTCCTGACATAAAAAATTTCATATCCGATACTGCTGCTAATCTATCCTTAAATTCATTAATATCCCTATTGGTTAAAATCAGTCCCTGCTCCAAATGGTTTTCTATACTACATAATACATTAGAAATATTATTTTCCTTTAATCCCGTTAAGATTTTTTCTATACCCGCTGCCTTTGGATCCTTTAATCTGGAAAATTTTGTATAAGCTTCCCCTGCACTTACTCCAAACCTTGGTTTTATTAGGATAACCTCACACTCCAGGTTGTTTTCCACAACTTCCAGCTTCTCCCCTATTCCCCTGGCTCTGCAACATCTATTTATAAGAAAAAACGGTATATCTGCCCCTATTCCCTTGGAGAGATTTATCATCTCCTCTAAGGATAACAGGTTGTTGTGATATTCATTTAACTCCCTCAGGAAGGCTCCGCCGTCTGAGCTTCCTCCCCCTAGTCCCGCTTCATGGGGTATCTTCTTTATGAGGTGGACCCTTATCTCCTCCCTTGGAAGGTTTGTTTTTTCATAGTAGGCTCTGTATACCTTGTAGAGTATATTTCCCTCGCCTGTGGGAATATCGGGTTTATTGGTAGTGATTATAAGGTCTGCTCCCTCTCCCCTTCTCCCTGTATACTCCACTTCCATCTCATCGGCTAAGCTTATGGGCGCCATCACCATATCCAGTGAGTGATAGCCGCTTGAAAGTTTTTCCAGGATATTGAGTCCTATATTTATCTTAGCATTGGCCTCTATCCTCTTCATTAAAAAAGATCACCAGCTTCCCCCATCTCTACTTCTATCTCCTTTGTTTCCACTATTCTGTATAGATCAGAGGCAGCATCCTTGGATACATTTCCCTGAGGTACTTCAAGGATTTCAATATTATAGTATCTGTTGTAGTACTCCAGCTCCAGAAAATCTCCCGCTTTAACTGCTGTTCCTGCCTTGGCCTGCTTGCCGTTAAGCTTGGCCTTCTTGTTGTCTATTACCTTCTTGGCTACAGGTCTCCTCTTTATTATTCTGGCCACCTTTAAAAATTTATCTAGTCTCATTCAGTCTTCTCCTTGTACCATAATTTTATATTACCTTATTTTTTTTTTCATTCAAAATAAAATTCACTTCTACTTTTTTGACTTTGTTTTTGCCTCATTCCAAAGGTCTTCCATTGTCTGCAGATCAGCCTTTTCTATATCACACCTCTCCTCTATATATCTGAATCTATTCTCGAATTTATTGTTTGTCTGAGTCAGGGCATCGTTGATATCTATTCCTGCAAGCCTAGCCACATTTATCATGGAAAACATTACATCTCCAATCTCCTCCTTGAGGTTGACCATATCATCATTGGCAAAGGCTTCCCTCATCTCCTCTATCTCCTCCTCCATCTTTACAAGGGCACCATCCACTTCCTTCCAGTCAAATCCTACTCTTGCTGCCTTTGCCTGGAGCTTTGCTGCTCTCATAAGGGGAGGGAAGGTTTTTGGAACCCCGTCAAGGACGGATTTTCTGTGCTCATGCTCCTTCTCCTCCCTCTTTATCTTCTCCCAGTTTACAAGGACCTCTCCGCTGTTCTCCACATCCACATCACCAAAAACATGGGGGTGTCTTCTTACCAGCTTATCTGCTATTCCCTTGGACACATCCTCTATATCAAAGTGTCCCTCCTCCTCCATAATTAGAGACTGGAACACTATCTGAAGAAGCAGGTCTCCCAGCTCTCCCTTTAGAGTTTCTCCTCCAATATCCATGGCTTCCAGGGTTTCATAGGTCTCCTCCAGAAGATATGGCTTCAGGCTCTCTATGGTCTGCTCCCTGTCCCAAGGGCATCCCCCTGGGGCTCTAAGTTTTTTCATTATATCTAAAAGTCTCTGAAACTCCTTCATACCTTAACTCCTTTATGTACAT
>CAYSGC010000166.1:0-6241 GCA_964430145.1 uncultured Fusobacteriaceae bacterium
AAAGAGTTGAGATAGAGATAAATGCTGTAACAGATAACCCGCTTATCTTCCCAGAGGAAGACCAGGTAATCTCAGGGGGTAACTTCCACGGACAACCTATGGCTCTTCCAATGGATTTCCTGGCAATTGCATTATCTGAGATAGGAAATGTATCTGAGAGAAGACTGGAGAGACTTGTGAACCCGGCTCTCAGCAATGGTCTGCCTGCTTTCCTTACTAAGAGGGGAGGAGTAAACTCTGGATATATGATCGTGCAGTACAGTGCAGCTTCCCTTGTATCTGAAAACAAGGTACTGGCTCACCCTGCAAGTGTGGATTCAATTCCATCATCGGCTAACCAGGAGGACCACGTATCCATGGGTACGATAGCTGCAAGAAAGGCCAGGGAGATCCTGGAAAACAGTAAGAAGGTAGTGGCTATGGAGATCATGGCAGCATGCCAGGGAATAGACCTCAGAGAGGAGAGAACCCTTGGAAGGGGATCTGAGCAGGCTTACAAGGTTGTAAGGGAGCACATAGCCAGATTAGAGGATGACAGAGTAATGTACTATGACATAAATAAGGTAGAGGGACTTATCTCAAGTGAGGAGATCTTGAAGAGGGTCGAAGGAGAGATCGGGGAACTAAAAATATAGGGGGATGATTGATGAGGCGAATATTTGTAAAGATTTTTGAAACACCGGAAATTAGAATAGAGGGGAATAAGCTGAATCCTACTCTTAGAAGAACGGAGGCGCTGCTTTACTATCTGGCAGTAAATAAGAGGGTTACAAGAAATGAGATTATAGAACTTCTTTGGGAGGGGCAGGATGTAAAGAAGTGCAGAAAAAACCTGAGAAACCTCCTATATAAATTGAAGCAGGATCTGGGATTTGATCTGCTTATCTCCATAAACAGGGAGACACTCATTGTGAATCCAGATGTGGATTTCTCCAGTGACTATACGGAGTTTTTAAAGGAGGGAAAGAGCTATTCTGGAAATATCCTGAAGAACTTTATCCTGAAGAGGTCACCTAAGTTTCAGGAGTGGAAGGAAAAGATGGAACTACAGATGTCTAGCACGATAAAGGAGCTTTCCGGCGGAGGGAGTGCAGAGGGAGCCTTGGCAAACTAGATAAAAGGGGAGAGGGAAGATGTTGAATAGAGATATTGAAAGGGCAATGACTATAAAACTTACAGGGGACGATATCCCTGCAGCAACTCCTAAATTTATAGAGGGGCTCAGAAGAGCACCCAAGAGAGAACTTACCCTTACAAGGGATGAGATAGAGCTGGCACTGAAGAATGCATTGAGGTATATTCCAGAGGAGTATCACGCAGAGCTGGCACCAGAATTCTTAGAGGAATTAAAGACCATGGGAAGGATCTATGGTTACAGATTCAGACCGGAGGGGAATATTGTAGGGAAGCCTATAGATGAGTATAGGGGAGTCTGCACAGAGGGGAAGGCTATCCAGGTAATGATAGACAACAACCTGGACTTCGAGATAGCACTCTACCCCTATGAGCTTGTTACCTATGGGGAAACTGGACAGGTGTGCCAGAACTGGATGCAGTACAGACTTATAAAAAAATATCTTGAGGTAATAACTCCAGACCAGACTCTGGCTGTATCCTCTGGACATCCAGTGGGAATATTTAAATCAAATCCTACAGCACCAAGGGTAATAATAACCAATGCCCTTATGGTAGGGTTATTTGATGACCCTGAAAACTGGGCTAGAGCAGCGGCGCTTGGAGTAGCTAACTACGGTCAGATGACAGCTGGGGGATGGATGTATATAGGACCTCAGGGAATAGTTCACGGAACCTATTCAACCATCCTAAATGCCGGAAGGCTGTTCTGCGGAGTTCCTCAGGAGGGAGACCTTACTGGTAAATTATTTGTAACCTCTGGTCTTGGAGGTATGAGTGGAGCTCAGGGGAAGGCATGCGTAATTGCCGGAGGAGCTTCTATCATAGCTGAGGTCGACTACTCAAGGATAGAGACGAGAAGAAGCCAGGGATGGGTAACCCATGTAACCAATAGTGCTGAGGAGGCCTTTGAGCTGGCTAAAAAGTCTATGACAGCTGGAGAAGCCTGTGCAATAGCCTTCCATGGAAATATAGTGGATCTTCTGGAATATGCAGTGGAGAAGGAGGAGAGGATAGATCTTCTTTCCGATCAGACATCCTGTCACGCTGTATATGAGGGAGGATACTGCCCACAAGGGTTAACCTTTGATGAGAGAACGGACCTTCTTGGAAGAGACAAGGAGGAGTTTAAGAGACTTGTAGACAGGAGCCTTGTGAGGCACTATGAGATGATAAAGGCTCTTACAGGCAGGGGGACATACTTCTTCGATTATGGAAATGCCTTCCTGAAGTCTGTATATGATGCAGGGGTAGTAGAGATATCTAAAAACGGAAGAAATGACAAGGACGGTTTCATCTACCCTTCCTATGTTGAGGATATCCTTGGACCGGAGTTATTTGACTGGGGGTATGGACCATTCAGATGGGTATGCCTAAGCGGTAAGAGGGAAGATCTTCTAAAGACAGATCAGGCAGCCCTTGAGCTTGTGGATCCAGAGAGAAGATATCAGGACAGGGATAACTATGTGTGGATAAGAGATGCAGATAAAAATGGCCTTGTGGTAGGAACTCAGGCAAGAATCTTCTACCAGGATGCCATGAGCAGAACCGACATAGCTCTTAAGTTCAATGAGATGGTAAGGTTGGGAGAGATAGGTCCTGTGATGCTTGGAAGAGACCACCACGATGTATCTGGAACGGACTCGCCATTCAGAGAGACATCCAATATCAAGGATGGAAGTAATATAATGGCAGATATGGCTACCCAGTGTTTTGCAGGGAATGCTGCCAGAGGAATGACTATGATAGCCCTTCACAATGGTGGAGGAGTAGGAATAGGTAAATCCATAAATGGTGGATTTGGAATGGTGCTGGACGGAAGTAAGAGGGTGGATGAGATCCTTCGTCAGTCTATGCCTTGGGATGTAATGGGAGGAGTAGCCAGACGTGCCTGGGCTAGAAATAAGAACTCCATAGAGACATCCATAGAGTACAACAACAATAACAGAGGGGATGATCATATTACCCTTCCATATATAGCAGATGAAAAGCTGATAAAGGATCTTGTGGAAAAGATGTAAAGATAAGTAAAAGACCTAGCCTATGGGTAGGTCTTTTCTAATGAAAAATTTTGATTGAGGAAGCAGAGGGAATATAAATCACCTTGAATATAGAGGGAAGGCTGCAGAGGTTGTATATAGTTAGCTTGTGATGATTAAGGAGGAAGGCAGATGGGGAAGATAGTGCAGTGTGTACCTAACTACAGCGAGGGAAGGGACCTGGCTAAGATAGAGAGGATAGTGGCTCCTTATAAGGGGAGGGAGGGGGTGAAGCTTCTCAGCTGTGAACCAGATCCAGACTACAACAGGACTGTGGTAACTGTAATAGGAGATCCTGAAAGGGTAGCAGAAGCTGTGATTGAATCTGCAGGAATAGCGGCAGAGCTCATAGATATGACTACTCATAAGGGGGAGCATTCAAGGATGGGAGCAACAGACGTAGTTCCATTTATTCCCATAAAGGAGATGGATATGGAGGAGTGTGTAAGGCTGGCTCAGAGGGTTGGGGAAGCTCTGGCTACTGAACACGGAATACCTGTTTTTCTCTATGAGGAGGCAGCTACAAAGCCTGAAAGAACAAACCTTGCCAAGGTGAGGAAGGGGGAGTTTGAAGGGATGCCTGAAAAGCTCAGGGACCCCCAGTGGCAACCAGACTACGGTAAGGCTGAGATCCACCCGAGGGCAGGGGTGACAGCTGTGGGAGCAAGGATGCCTCTTGTGGCCTATAACATCGACCTGGACACAAGTAATATCGAGATAGGAAAGAGGATAGCAGCTGCCATAAGACACTCTGGAGGAGGATTTAGATATATAAAGGCTGGAGCAGTGGAAACCAAGGGGATAGTACAGGTAACTATGAATATAACCAACTATAAAAAGACATCTATTTACAGGGTGTTTGAAACTGTGAAGATGGAAGCGAAGAGGTATGGTGTAGCTGTAACTGGAAGTGAAGTTGTAGGAATGGTTCCCATGGAAGCTCTTATTGAAAGTGTTGAATATTATCTGGGGCTCTATGGCTTCTCCAAGGAGAAGGTGCTGGAGACTCACTTAATGGACTAAGATTTGAATTTGGAGGGTGGATATGAAAGCAGATTTTATACTTAGAAATATAGGGCAGTTAATTACAGCGGCAGGAAGCGATAAGCCCCGTGTGGGGAGGGAGATGAGCGAACTTGAGGTACTGGAGGATGCTTACCTAGCAGTAAGGGATGGAAGGATCCTAAAGGTAGCAAAGGGTGAACCTGGAGAGGAGATCATAGGAGAGGGGACTCTCATAGAGGATGCCAGGGGGCTCACTGTTTCTCCTGGACTGATAGATCCCCACACCCACCTGGTGCACGGTGGAAGCAGGGAAAATGAGTTTTCCCTGAAGCTAGAGGGAGTTCCCTATATAGATATACTGAAGCAGGGGGGAGGAATCCTCAGCACTGTGAGGGCTACCAAGGAGGCACCCCATGAGGAACTCTACCACAAAGCCAAGAAAAGCCTGGATATCATGCTTGGCTTCGGAATGACAACTGTAGAAGCCAAGAGTGGATATGGCCTGGACCTGGAGACGGAGATAAAGCAGATGGAGGTAGCCAAGAGGCTGGGTGAGGAGCATCCAGTGGATATTGCTTCCACCTTCCTGGGAGCCCATGCTGTTCCAATGGAGTATAAGGAAAGATCCGATGAGTTTGTAGAGAAGGTAATAGAGATGCTTCCCATAGTTAAGGAGAGGGATCTGGCTGAGTTTTGTGATGTGTTCTGCGAGGAGGGAGTATTCTCTGTGGATCAGACCAGAAGAATCCTCCTGGAAGCTAAGAGGTTAGGGTATAAGCTCAAGATACACGCAGATGAGATAGTGTCCCTGGGGGGAGCTGAGCTTGCTGCAGAGGTTGGGGCAATATCGGGAGACCACCTCATGGCAGCCAGCGACAGGGGAATAGAGCTTATGGCCAGGGAGGGAGTGGTGGCCGATATCCTTCCAGGAACCTCCTTTAACCTGGGGAAAGCCTATGCCCCTGCAAGAAAGATGATAGATATGGGGGTGCCTGTGGCCCTTTCCACAGATTATAACCCGGGATCGTGTCCTACGGAAAATATGCAGTTTATAATGCAGCTGGGATCTCTGGGGCTCAGAATGACTCCAAAGGAGGTATTCACTGCAGTAACTATAAATGCAGCTCACTCCATAGGAAGAGCCCATGAGATAGGGAGCTTAGAGGCTGGAAAGAAAGCGGACTTTGTAGTTTTTGACGCACCTAATCTGGATTATATAATCTATCACTTTGGAATCAACCATACAAAGGAAGTATATAAAGGCGGAAAGCTTGTATACTCCAATGGAAGAGTTTGTTACTAGAAGGCGGGGGGAAGAAATGAAGTTAGTAGAGAAGAGCGTAGTGGATTTTATAGATGAAGTGGACTCAGCATCACCGGCTCCAGGAGGGGGAAGTGTATCAGCCCTTGTGGGGTCTCTGGGAGCATCTCTTTCCAGGATGGTGGGACACCTCACTGTTAACAAGAAGAAGTTCAAGGGATATTCAGAGGAGATCCAGTGGGATTTTATGCAGAGGTTTGAGGAGCTCTACAATATTAAGAGCGAGCTGAATGTACTGGTGGACAGGGATACCGAGGCCTTCAACCATGTGATGGCGGCCTTTAAGCTTTCAAAGGAGAGCGAGGAGGAGAAGGCAGCTAGGAGTGCAGCTATAGAGGAGGCGACCTATAAGGCCATAGATGTGCCCATGGTGATAGGAGAGCTTTCCTACAGGGGGTTGGAGCTCATAGAGTACTTTGTGGAATATGGGAATAAAAATGCCATAACAGATCTGGGGGTGTCGGCTCTACTTCTGGCAAGCGCCCTTGAGGGAGCTATCTTAAATGTGAAGATAAACCTTCCAGGAATAAGCGACCAGGAGTATGTGGAAACAACTAAAATGAAGTGTGGGGAACTCCTCGAGGGAGGTCTGGAGATAAAGAGAAGGGTGCTAGAGGGAGTGGAAGCAAACCTCTAGCGACTACCTGCTATAATTAAGATTAAAAGCCGTGAAGTTAACTTCACGGCTTTTTTAATTATTAAGGAAAGTATAGAATTAAAAACCCTTATTTTTAAGGTATAG
>CAYSGC010000167.1:0-6232 GCA_964430145.1 uncultured Fusobacteriaceae bacterium
CCACAAGCTTTTCCAGAGCTGCCACCATATTTATGGCTCCGTAGGTATTCAGGAAAAACATTGTGATTACAGGAGCCACAAAGTCCAGGTTTACCATGATAATGAATACAAAGGCTACTGCAAAGCTTAAGAGGGTAGCTATCCTGGGTTCATCGGATTTACCGCTTCCCCTTCCAAGGAACTTAGGAAGTACAGAGTCCCTTGCAAGAGCCTGCATGGTTCTAGGTGCCGATATCATACTTCCAAGAGCTGATGAAAGGGTCGCCGCCCATACTCCGCCGATTATAAGGATAGGGAACCTGGTCCTGCTTATAAGTACAAGCTTATCATTTATGAGTTCCTCCATAGGTATATTAAATCCAAACCAGAATATTGCCAGGGTGTAGATTAAAAATGTTACCCCAATGGCATAGAATGTCCCTGTCGGGATATTCCTTCTGGGATCCCTCAGATCCCCTGACATACTCACTCCGGCTAGGATACCTGTTACAGCCGGGAAGAACACAGCAAAAGTCATCCAGAAGTTTCCACTGTCTGTATAGGTTCCCAGGGCCACAGGTACCTGGCTATAATCTCCCGATACCAGGATAGTTCCTAAAGACATGAGGATGAGGGCAAATATTCCATACTGCATCTTTACTGCCAGATCTGCCCCTATGGCAGATACAACACCTATTATGACAGTCACTGCCACTGATAGTATAGTTGTATTAACATCTGGAAATATTAACTTTACCGATTCTATAAATCCCAGAATATAAAGGGATACAGAGATTACCTGGGACAGGTATAGGGGTATTCCTATACTTCCTCCGATCTCAAGTCCAAGACTACGAGAGATAAGAAAGTAGGCCCCTCCCCCCTCTACCTCCATATTTGTGGTAATACTTGCCATGGAAAGAGCCGTGGACACCGTTATCACGTGAGCCAGCACCACTATGGCAAGAGCTCCCAATACTCCGGCATTTCCAACTACCCATCCAAATCTCAGGTAGAAGATTACTCCTATTATCGTGAGGAATGTAGGGAGAAATACCCCACTAAATGTTCCAAATCTTTTTTCCATAAGTTTCTCCTTATTCATACTGTAATATTACTGTGCAACTCCATAGCTTCTACATCTCTTTTATACTTAAATGCAGATTATTCCTTTAAAAAACTCTTTTTAGAAAGGGATCAGCTATAGTAAAACACTATACACCAATTCGTATAATAAATTTACTCTAAAATATATTAAATTTAAATTAAGAACCTTTAAGTTGACACACTTCATACTGAAACCTCTAAAACCTACACGTTTTAAGGAAATAAAAAGAGAAGAGGAGTTCCCTCTTCTCTTTTTAATGCTGATGTTCAGGGTAGTATACCTTGAGGGCCTCTACACTCTTTCTTAGGCTCTCCACATCCTTCATATCTGCGCTCTGCTTCACCTTCATTGCTCCTGTCACTACCCTATGGTGTTTAATCAGGCGCTCCTCATAGTCCTTCTGCTCCTCCTTTACCCTCTGGGTAAGAAAGTAGTCGGAGATAGTGGATATGATATTCTCTGCATGCTTCTCCTTATTCACTATCCACCTCACCATCTGATTCTGCGACTGGAGGTCCCTCTTCTCCGCTAACCTTTCCATCTCAAGGAGGGCTTTTTCTGTGGTAGCTACATCCTCTAGCATACTCACTACCCTGGCGTGATCATCGTATATCCCACAGGGAACCTGACAATGAGCCCGGATATCTCTTCCTGTTCCGGCCCATATAAGGGCAAAGATAAATAGGTACAGTATTTTTTTCATATTC
This sequence comes from uncultured Fusobacteriaceae bacterium, assembly GCA_964430145.1. Classification (GTDB taxonomy): domain Bacteria; phylum Fusobacteriota; class Fusobacteriia; order Fusobacteriales; family Fusobacteriaceae; genus Propionigenium. The sequence goes on from CAYSGC010000167.1 coordinate 1,795, forward strand.
TACCTCCTGCTTCTTTGTTATTATTAGCATCACCTACTCTATTCACCTGGAGGGGTTCTTTTCCTACTGGGGAGGAGATTATTTTCCCTCTTCAGGAGGTTTTTTGTGGGTAAGGAGATATAATAAGTATAGACAGGTCAAAATGAGGCAGTAGCAGGAGGTTGTCATGTGGGAAGAGAGAAGAGCTGAGATGGTAAGGGATCAGATAGAAGCAAGGGGGATAACCGACAGAAGGGTTATAGAGGCTATGAAGAGAGTTCCCAGACACCTCTTTGTGAGAGAAAGGGATATGGAGAAAGCCTACTGGGATTGTCCCATCCCCATAGGATGGGGACAGACCATCTCCCAGCCCTTTATTGTGGCCTATATGGTGGAGGCTCTCCGTCTAACCGGTGATGAGAGGGTCCTTGAGATAGGAGCAGGTTCAGGGTATGAAGCTGCCATCCTCTCCCTCCTTGCCAGCGAGGTAGTGAGTATGGAGATAGTTCCGGACCTTGCCAGGGAGGTGGAGGTACGTCTCAGGGATCTGAGATACTACAATGTAAAGGTAGTAGAGGGAAATGGATACAGGGGATATGAGGAACAGGCCCCCTACGATGCCATCATCCTCTCTGCAGCCCCTGAAAATATACCTGAATCCCTTATAAAGCAGCTGGCTCAAGGTGGCAGGATGATCCTCCCCCTGGGTGGATACTTTCAAAGGTTAGTGCTTCTTGAGAGGGAGTATGATGACAAGGTCTATATGAGGGAGCTTCTTCCAGTGAGGTTTGTTCCCATGGTTGGGCATTAAATAGCAACGTGATAATCAATTGGAACACTAATTACTTTCCGTAATAACAAAAGAAGAGCATAGTGATGGTTTTCCTTGTCGCTCTGCTCTTCTTTTTAATTTATTTTTCCGGCTTCTTTTCCCTTCTTCTATCAAGCTGTTTCATCATGAGGCCCATTCTGGGGTTTTTCCTCAGCTTCTCCTCATGCTTCTCCAAAAATCCCCAGTAGAGCTCATCCCACTCATCGCACCAGGAACCCCTCTTAAAATTACTCATCTTTAAGATATAGTTGGAGGAGCTTATATAGGGTTTGGTGGCAAATATTCCCCCGTCAGCAAACTGGCTCATGCCATATAGATTGGGTACCATCACCCAGTCATAGGCATCTATATACATCTCCATAAACCACCTGTAGATCTCATTTGGGTGGTAGCCCTTTAGAAGCATGTAGTTTCCCAGTATCATGAGCCTCTCTATGTGGTGGCTGTAGGCATTCTTGAGTACCTTATTTATCACGTTTTCAACCGGGAATATCCCGGTTGTGCCCGTATAGAAGCTCTTGGGAAGCTTCCTATTGTTTTCAAAGTAGTTGGAACCTCTCTCCCTCTCCCCCTCTAAAAGATATACCTGGCGAATAAACTCCCTCCACCCTATAACCTGCCGTATGAATCCCTCCTGTGAGTTCAGGGGGATCTCATGGGCCTCTAGCACCCTCTCAACTACCTCCATAGGGGTTAAAAGTCCTGTGTTAAGAAGGGGGGAAAGGAGGGAGTGGTAGAGGAACTCCTCCTCCTCTACCATGGCATCCTCGTAGTCACCAAAGAGGGGAAGCCTCTCCTCTATAAAATCATCCAGCCACCTCCTGGCATCTCCAAAGGTCACCGGGTAGATAAAGTTACTCCCCTCTCCTGGATTACGCGGAAAGTTTTTTTCTACATACTCTGTGGCTTCCTCCACATACTTACTTTTATAGGTGGATATAGAGGGACATCTATGCCCCTTGGGGAGCTTCTTTCTGTTTTCCTTGTCGAAACTCCATACTCCTCCAAGAGGCTTTCCCTCCTCCATGAGTATATCCAGCCTCCTCCTCTGCTCCTTGTAATAGTTTCCCATGAGATACTTCTTCCCTTTCTTCAGCTCTCCCCCTATAAAGGCAGGGGAATCGTAGATAACTGCTGTTTTGGGAAGACTCTTCAATAACTTGTTGTCACAGGGATCCACAATATGTATCCTGCGTTTCTTTACCTGCTCCCTCCAGTCTGTTTTATACTCTATATACCTTACCCTGTATCCCCTTCCCTGGAGGTAATCCTCATAGGCCTTCATAGAGGCCCTGTGAAGGATGAGCTTCTTCTTATGGAAGTCAAAATCGGTAAAATACCTCCCCTCCTCCACTAGGTAGACCTCTACCTCCCCTAGATCTTTCCCCGTGAGACACGGGTGCTCCTCAAAGAGCTGATTGGGAAGGACAACTACTGTATTCATCATCTGATCCCCCCCTTAACCTAAGCCTCGGCTTTTATACAGAGTTTCTTATATACATATGTCAGAGTCATCAGGCTTATGGGAAGGGTCACCAGGATACCCACAAGGAGCAGCAGAGCTCCCAGAATATTTAACCCCCATAATATTAGCCCCAGAAGAAAGATATCCATCTTAGCTCCCCTGGTCATCCTCTTACTCTCATAGAAGGCTTCCTTTATTCCCAGCCCCCTGTCTACAATGAGGTAACCGTAAAAGCAGAATATGACCCCCACAACAATACCAGGTACTATTAAAAACAGTCCTCCAATGAATACCACTATTCCATAGACTATAGTTGCCAGTAGGTAGGTAAAGAAGGTCTCCCTTTGCGGAAGTAGATCCCTGTAGTCCCCCTCTTCCCCCTCATATATCTTCAGGGACACCCTTATCATCCCCATCCCCACCAGGGTGTGGATAATAAGAGCCAGTATTGAAACTGTCCAGGGGGAGGCACCCATCTGTTCATCCATATATGTGGGTATATACTGAAGTAAGCTCACAACTACCATGAGTATTACAAAAAATACAGGTCTCTCCTTTACCCTCTCCCAGCCATAGGTAAGGGCCTTCTTCTTTAAAAATTTTTCCTTCATAACTCCTCCTCCAAGATTATTTTATTATCCTGCCTGATTTAAATTATTCTTCTCTCCTCATCTCTTAGACACCCATGGGCTTCCCTTTATATAATACCTCCACAGCTTCTCCCTGTAGTTACCAGCATACTCTATCCCCACGCGCCTGGCAGAGATAATCTCCCCTGGTGTATAGCCGTCATCCTCCAGCCATATATCAGAGGAGGCCGTTAGGTCCACTCCATTATCTCTTCTCTCTATTCCCAGAGCCATACACAGCTTCCCTGGACCATTGGTCAGTTCATACCTCCTTTTGCACCTGCGTAGTTCCCTCATTATCTCTTCCCCCTCTACAGGCTCCACAGCTCTTATAAGAACTGCATGGGGGATGCCCTCTACACTTGCCACTATATTAAAACAGTTATACATGCCGTAGATGAGATAGATATAGAGGTGTCCCCCCTGAAGGTACATGGTATCCGTCCTCTCTGTACGCCTGTTCTTCCATGCGTGGGAGGCTCTGTCCTCTGGGCCTAGATATGCCTCGGTTTCCACTATCCTAGCCCTCAATATTCTTCCATCGTAACTCCTTGCTAGGACCTTCCCCAGAAGCTCCCTGGCCACCTGCCTTCCCTCTCTTCTGTAGAATTCCCTTGTAAGCTTCACCATCCTCCTCCCCTTTCACCCCAACTTCTTCCCTTCACTCCTATTCTATGCTCAGACCTTCAACTTCCTTTTTCCCCTGAGTATAAAGTTATTAAAAAGGAGCGTGACGTTGCTTCCTAATAATCAGTCATCGCACTGATTGCTTCATGAAAAGTTTTAATAGATTCTATACTTTCCACAATAATAAAGAAGAAGCCGGAGGAACTCCGGCTTCTTAAACTTATTCCCTGCTGTCAATAATCCTGTAAATAAGAGCACCTATTACGGCACCAGCTATGGGAGCTACCCAGAAGAGCCACAGCTGCTCTATAGCCCATCCTCCAGCAAATAAAGCCACACCGGTACTTCTGGCAGGGTTAACTGAAGTATTGGTTACCGGTATACTTATAAGGTGAATGAGGGTAAGGCAGAGACCTATGGCTATGGGAGCCATACCTGCAGGAGCTCTTTCATCTGTAGCTCCCATTATTACGATCAGGAACATTGCAGTCATAACTACCTCGCATACAAGGGCTGCCATAAGGGTATAACCTCCCGGCGAGTGTACTCCATACCCGTTGGAAGCAAATCCCCCAGCTAGATCAAATCCTGCCTGTCCGCTTGCTATTACAAACAATACTCCCGCTGCTGCCACTGCCCCCACTACCTGGGCCACTATATAGGGAATCAGGTCCCTGGTTTCAAAACGTCCCCCAGCCCAAAGACCTATGGACACTGCAGGGTTCAGATGACACCCCGATATATGTCCTATGGCATAGGCCATGGTCAGTACTGTGAGACCAAAGGCAAGGGATATTCCCAGTAGCCCTATCCCTACTTCCGGAAAGGCTGCAGCAAGCACTGCACTTCCACATCCTCCCAATACCAGCCAGAATGTACCCAACAGTTCAGCTATATACTTCTTCA
>CAYSGC010000168.1:0-6195 GCA_964430145.1 uncultured Fusobacteriaceae bacterium
CTCTGTCTACCCAGTCAGCATAATCCCTCTTTCTTAGGTTAAGCCACTTCTCTGCATTTCTTAATTTATCTGATACTATTATATCATTAATTCCCTCTTCATTAAGCCTCCATACAAGAGCACTTCCAATAAATCCTGCTGCACCTGTTATTAATATCATATCTTCCTCCTTTATTGTCATACCATTCTCTTTATTCTATCACCTTTTATGATGAATTTCAATTTTACCTGGGGTTACTCTCTTCCCTTCCACAGATCCCTTAAGCTGGTATAAACCTCTAAGGGCACTCCTCCGTCCCCTATCTCGGTATTTCCCTTGCTTCCCCCATGGTAGTCGGAACCTCCAGTGGTCAGAAGTTCCATCTTTTTGGCAAGCTTCTTATACTTCAAAACCTCCCTCAGAGAGAAGCTGGAGTAGTATACCTCCATGGCTTCTAAACCGGATTTTTTCAGATCGTTTATGAGCTCGGTAAGCCTTACCTCATCCTCAGAGATATACTTGGGGTGAGCCAGGGATGCTATCCCCCCATTTTCCCTTATTATCTCCACAGCTCTTTCTGGAGTGAGGTCCCCCTTGGGAACATAGGCAACTCCCCCTATTCCAAGGTACCTTTTAAAGATCTCCCCCTTGCTGTACACATATCCCTTCTTCATCATAAGGTTAGCTATGTGGGCTCTCCCTACTATCTCCCCTCCGGCCTCCTCACGGAGTTCCTCAAGGCTTATATCTATCTTATAGTTTCTGAGTTTTTTCAGGATCTTCACATTTCTGCTGTCCCTGGCTTCCTTTATCTTGGCCAGTTCCCTCTGGAGTTTTGGGTTCTCAGGATCTATAAAGTATCCCAGAATATGTACCTCCCTTTCCCTCCACTCAGAGGAAAGCTCTATCCCGTTGATAAACTCTATCCCCAGCTCCTGGGCTCTTCTGCCGCCCTCAGCCAAACCTCCCACAGTATCGTGATCCGTTATAGAGATTACCTCCATCCCCCTTTCCACTGCTACTTCCACAAGCCTGGTGGGAGTCAGCTCCCCGTCTGAGGCTGTAGTATGGAGGTGTAGATCTATCATTTTTTATCACCTAGGTATTCCTCTACGCACTTTCTGCAGATACATGCCTGTCCCTTCTTTTCCTCTGGAACCCTTGCAATAAGCTCTTTAGGTACGCTGGTAGTCATACACCAGCACTTGTGGGGGTCCGTCCCCAATACACTGGCACACTTATTTTCTCTTCCGCACAGGGGACAGATCCCCTTATTATCATCATTCATATCTTCCTCCAGGCAAACCTTTAATTATCTTATACAGACATTATAGGTCAGTTTCCCCTTTATTTCAATTGTCTTTTAAGAGTATTTCAACCCTGGTTCCCCTTCCCTTGATACTGTCTACCTTTAACTGAGCTTCCAGTATCTCTTGAATATTTTTTACTATGGAAAGTCCCAGTCCGTGTCCCTCTATCTCCCTGTTCCTGGACTCATCTCCCCTGTAAAATTCGGTGAAGATCTCCCTGATCTCCTCAGGGGTCATCCCCTCTCCCCGGTCCTCTATCTCTATGAAAGGACATCCATCCCTCCGGCCTATCTCTACCCTAATATCTCTTCCTCCCCCGTATTTAAGAGCATTCTCCATTATATTTTTCAGGAGGATCCTGAGGAGCTCCCTGTCTGTGTGTGTTTTAACTACCTCTCCTCTCGCCTCTATCCCCACCTGGCTGTAGATAAAGGAGAGTTCGGTCTTTACCTCCTCCACCAACTCATCCAGCCTCACCTCTTCATATACAGGCTGGATATTTTTCCCTTTGGCTAAGAAGAGAAGTTTCTCTGTGAGGCTCTGCATACTTCTGACCTCGGTTCCTATGGCATCCACAGCTTCCTGGGATACCTCCCTGTTCTCCCTTCCCCACTTCTTAAGGATATCCGAGTATCCCTTTATTACAAAGATAGGGGTCTTCAGCTCGTGGGATGCATTGTGAACAAAGGCTATGTGGGCGGATTTTTGATCCTCCAATCTCTTGAGCATCCTCTCATAGGAGGTGAGCATATTATCAAACTCCTCATAGTATCCTCCCCTTATAAGCCTGAGATCTAAACTGTCTAGGTTTATGCTGTCCGTTATCCCCTCTATCTCTCTCAGCTGGGGAATTATCTTCCTGTAGAAGTGCCTGTAGATCATATACAGGGAGAAGATGATTATGGGGAAGGCTATTAAAAATATCACAACCTGCTGATTTATAAACCTCTTCTCCCTCTTGAGCTCCCTCACTATGGTTACCTGAGCATCCTCCCCATTGTAAACTGGAAGGCGGTAGTTATAGATGTAGTAGTCATAGTTGGAGTAGTCCCTTATGCCACTGGTATATTTCAATTTTACATCTGGAATTTCCCCGGTGGAGTACTCCTCCCCATCTCGCCTTATTCTAAAATCCAGGCCGGAAATATCAGGGAGTTCCTTCTTACTGTCTTCAAATAACTCCCTGGTGCTCTGAACCTCCGACTCCATAAACTCCCCTGCAAGGAAGTCCCTGGCAAGTTCCACATCCCTCTTGGCATTGTCCTTAAGGTGCTTCCAGTTTGTCAGGGACACAGCCACAGCAACAATAAAAAAAACGACTAAAACAAAGATATAGCTCTTAGCTATATCCCTAGAGAGCCTCTGTTTTTTTCCTGATGACATAACCCCTCCCCCTCACAGACTGAATAAGCTCCCGCTTACTGTCCAACTTTTCCCTCAGTGATTTTATATACACATCTACCACCTTTTCAACTCCATCGTAGTCATACCCCCATACCTCATTGAGGATCTGCGCCCTGCTAAGGACCACCTCCCGGTTTACAATAAGATACTCAAGAAGATCAAACTCCCTTTTTGTGAGTTCCACCTCCGTATTTCCCTTAAAAACCTGGTTGGTCAGAGTATTTATCCTTATATCTTCATAAACCCTGTACTCCTTATTTTTATAATCCTTCTTATTTCTCAGGGCCACCCTCATCCTGGCATAGAGCTCCTCCATCTCAAAGGGTTTGGTCAGGTAGTCATCTGCTCCCAGGTCCAGAAGGTTTACCTTGGACAGTATCCTGTCCTTAGCTGTGGTCACTATAATGGGAACCTCCGACTCCTCTCGGATGGCTCTACATACCTCCTCCCCACTCATCCCTGGAAGCATAAGGTCTAAAAGTATCAGATTATAGAAGTTCTCTCTGCTTTTGGCCAGTCCCTCGCTTCCAGTATAGGCCAGGTCTACCCTGTATCCCTGGTGCTGCAGTTCCAGCTGAAGTATCCTACATATTCTCTTGTCATCCTCAATCAAAAGTATCCTTTCCATCCTTCCCTCCATCTCTCTTCAACTTTACTCTATTATCTTTATTTTACCAATTTTTACCGTACTTTTACCAATAGATAAGATAATTACTTTATAAACTACAGGAGGTAAGAGTTATGATAAAAAAAATCAGAAAAAATATAAGTAAAACTATCTCAGATAAACTAATCCGTCTATGGATCCTTATTTTAGACAGAAGAAATAAAATAAATGTTAAAAAACTTTCAGAAAAAAAAGTTTTAATCGCCGACTGTGAGAAGATCGGAAACTACATCTTCAAAACTCCCCTCATCAGAGGCCTAAAGAAAAACGGGTTCCACGTAACAGTTATGGGAAGCCATGTTACAAGGGAGCTCTTAGAGGCAGACCCCTATATCGACGCTACCATAATCACTAGGTGTTACAGAAAAAAATCCTCGGACATCTTCAGAAAAACTATGGTCGCTCTGAAATACAGAAAATACTTCTCCCACTACATTGAAACCACTGGATCGTTCTACCTGAGGGAGCTCCTTTTTATGAGGCTCCTCTCCCCTGTGGCTGTTATAGGCACCCAAAGGAAGAGAGGCTATCAGCTTAAAGTGATGAATATCTCTGTTCCCCGGGAGGATCACAATATAGACACCTCCCTTTCCATCCTAAACACTATGGGAATAAAGGAAAAGCGTGAATATCACCTGGGGAGAAGGTCTCCTTCAAAGTACAGCTCCTTTAATACAGAAAAACCCCTGGTTCTTTACAATGGAAGGGCTTCCGTTGAATCCAGAAGCGTCGATTCTGCTACCGAGAGGGAGCTTATCTCTACTTTAGAAGATATCCCCTACATCAACTTCAGGAGGATAGAGAGGGAGGATTCCCTCCACGACCTGGTAGAACTCATAGATAAAGCGGATCTCGTCATCACTGTGGATACCGGCATATCTCACATAGCTTCTGCCCTGAAGAAAGGTATCCTCATAAACAGCTATAATAGATCTGTTGCCCCTGTTACCCCTAATCTGCTGGAGTGTAACTTCTCTCCTGAGGCTATCTCCACTATATTGAAGTCCATCTTCTCCAAGGCTAACCCCGCTGCAGCTTAAAAATTATTAAAAAAAGCCGAAGATTTCTCTTCGGCTTTTACTGTTCTATCTATTTCCACTTCTCCAGTTCAGATAGATACTCCTCATAAGCTATATACATAGCCTTTGCATTTACATTATTTCTCTGATCCTTACTTGTCTTTCCTCTCTCAGAGATCTCTATGATCTCCTCAAGCCTTCCAGACATCTCTCTGTTCTGCCAGCTCTTTACATCGAAGAACTCCTCTCTCTTTATGAACTTATTCAGAAGCTTTCTCAGCCTCTTTACGTCCTTATCTGAAAGAGTTGTCTGCTTAGACCATGCTACAATTCTTTCCTTCTCTTTTTCAGAAGCCACAACCTCTAAGATATGTCTAGACGGGTTGTCTATTCTTGTTCCCATAGACTCAGCAACCATCTTGTCTACCAGCGCCTTAGGGTTTTTCAGGTTCTCATTTTTCAGTCTGAAGGTTCTGTCTATCTTTTTAACATACTTTCTTACAAGCTTGTTAAATTCCTTTCTGTCATCCTCTGTAATAGTATTCTTCTTTTCCAGAGACTGAAGGAAGTTAAACTCCTTCTCCTTCATCTTACCAGTTTTTCTCAGGTAGTAGATTGGATTGTCTCCCCCATACCAGTCCTCTATAAGAGATTCTCTTTCAATTATATAACTGATAGTCTCATCCCATTTTCTTATATCCTGCTCTTCAATTGGATACTTCTCCTCTAGGGTTACCTTTGGAGCAAACATCGAACTACAAGATACCATGAATAAAAGGAATGGTAGTATTATAAGTTTTTTCACTTTAACGCCTCCCACTTGCCTCTAAATTTATACTGTTCTTCCGCAACACTTCTTATACTTCTTACCGCTTCCACAAGGGCAAAGATCATTTCTTCCCACCTTGTCCGAAGCTCTCTGGCCGTTCTTTTCCTCTTCTGCTCCTTCTTCTGTATTGTAGGATACATTTCTAGGGGCTTCCGTTCTCTTCATCTCAAGATCTTCCCTCTCATCCCTTATTCTTATCTTGAATAGGTAGGATGTAGTCTCCTCCTTGATCGTCTTCAGCATCTTAGCATACAGCTCTCCAGATAGCAGCTTATACTCTACAATAGGGTCCTTCTGACCATATGATCTCAGGTAGATACCCTCTCTCAGGGAATCCAGAGTCTTAAGGTTCTCTCTCCATCTTGCGTCTACTACTTCAAACAGGATGTACTTCTCCAGCTTTCTCATCATCTCAGCACCGAAGTGAGCTTCTCTCTCGTTGTAGTATGCCTCTATTCTTTCGCAGAGCTTTCCTGCATACTCCTCTACACTCATAGACTTGTACTCTTCCAGGTCTGTAATCTCATAGTCGTAGAGCTCACCTATCTTCTCTGCAAGACCGGCCATATCCCAGTCCTCCTTGAACTCCCCTACAAGTCTCTCTGCTGCCAGGCTGTGGATATTATCTCTCAGCATATTCATAATAGTGTCCTTTAGGTCGTCCTTAGCAAGAGCCTCATTTCTGCTTGAGTAGATAGCTGTTCTCTGCTTGTTCATTACATCGTCAAACTCAAGAAGGTTCTTTCTGATACCGAAGTTTCTTGCCTCAACCTTCTTCTGAGCATTGGCAATCGCCTTACTAATCATATTGTGAGTGATAGGCTCTCCCTCTGGAAGTCCCAGCTTCTCCATTACATTGCTTACCCTCTCAGATCCAAACAGTCTCATAAGGTCGTCTTCAAGGGATAGGTAGAACTCCGATGCTCCAGGGTCTCCCTGTCTTCCCGATCTTCCTCTAAGCTGGTTGTCTATTCTTCTGGATTCGT